>DATAAG010000673.1:0-20292 GCA_036260235.1 Longimicrobium sp. | reverse complement strand
TGCCTCACGCAGAGTCAGCAGAGTGAGCAGAGTTTGGTCTGTGCAAAGGACCCACTCTGCTCACTCTGCTGACTCTGCGTGAGGCATTCTTTTTCAGTGCCCGGGCGCGGACGAGCCGTCAGTGCGCGTGGTCGCCGTGGGCGTGATGCTCGCCCGCCAGGAACTGGGCGAGGACGCGGTCCAGATCCCGCCGGGCGCCAGCGTGCGGCGCGGCTTCACGGTAGAGCGCGATCATGGCCTCCGAGTGGCCCACGGCCTCGGCCACCAGGTGGGCGTAATGCGCCTCGTCGCCGGCCGCCTCCGCCTCGCGGAGCCGCGGGACGAGCGCGCGGATCCCCTCCCGGTGCGCCTGCAGCCTGCCCAGCAGCTCTCCCGGGGCGGAGCGCTCCAGGGCCGCGAGCTCCGGGGGCAGCTCGCCGGCCAGCGCGAGCGCCCGCCCCAATCGACGCACGCGGTCCGCCCGCGCCGGGTCACGGAGCTCCGGCGCGGAAGGCGGCGTCATGCCGGCCGCGAGAAAGGGGAGCGCGGGATTGTAGCGGGCGAAGGCTCCTTCCGGGGAGCTCGCGAACCACGCGTGCGTCATCACCAGGCGCTTGCCGGGCACGTCGGCCAGGTCGTCGTGCGCGTGCCACTCGTCCGCCGTGCCGTCGAAGCCGTCCGGCATGGGCGCGCCGCTGGGGTGCAGGATCGCATACGCGACTCCCACCAGCGTCGGCTTGCCGGCGACCGCGGCGAACATGAGCACCGAAGGCCGGCGCACGTCGAACCGCCCCGCCTGCACGAGATCGATCCGCACGTAGTGCTCGCCCTGGAGCGGCACGTTTCCGAACATCAGGGCGTACCCGGCGGCCATCGCGGCTTCCGGCGTGCGGAGCGCCTCGGTGGCGCGGCGGGCCTCCGCGAGCTGCGCGCGCGCCCTGGCGCTCAGCCGTTCATCCTGGCCCGGGACCGAATCCGCCGGGTGTGGGCCCGCGCCGCCGCGGATGCCGGCGGACGTGTGCAGCGGGACGGCGGCAGCGAGCAGGCCCAGGCCCAGGCATCCTGCCGCAAAAACGCGATTGTTCATCAAGGTTGGACGTCCAGGTCGGGGGATCTCGCGCCGCGTCCGCGGAACCCGCCCCTCGCCTCCGGCCCGCCGGAAGGGAGGCCAGGGCACGGACCGCGCAAGTGACGGCGCAGGCAGCACTTGGACGTGCGTGTACACCCCGGCGGAGGGATCGTTTCCCGGCGGCATGCAGAACCCGGGTACTGATCCGCATCCGCAAACACCGAAACTGCATTCAGGCAGAGCAGCAGAGCAGCAGGGGGGACGGCAGTCGCTCCTCTGCTTCTCTGCGTGACCTTCAGTTCGGCCGGCTTCTCGCCGCCAGCCCCGCGGGTCAGCGCCCGGGCGGCTCCACGCGCATGGAGGCGACGACGTCGCCCTCCAGGATCCCGTCGACGACGTCGATTCCTTCGACCACCTCGGCGAAGACGGTGTAGTCGCGGACCAGGCGGGGATTGTCCTTGAGGTTGATGAACCACTGCGCGTCGCCGGTGTCGTGCCCGCGCGTGCTCATCCCCACCGTGCCGCGGGGATGCGCGACGGTCCCCAGCTCGTCGCGCAGGTAGTGCGCGTAGCCGACGTACTCGTCCGTGCCCGGACCGCCGCCCTGGATCACGAAGTCCGGCTCCACGCGGTGCCAGTTGCCGCCGTCGTAGTAGCCCTCGCGCACCAGCGCCAGCACGCGCGCCGCCATGATGGGCGCCACGTCGCCGCGCAGCCGCACCACGAACGACCCGCCGCCTGCGTCGGGCGACATCGTGACGCGGACGCGCACCTCCTGCCCGAACGCGAGCGCCACGGCGTCCGGCGGAAGATCGAACCGGGGCGGAGGCGGGCGGTCGTCGCCGGCCGGGCGCCCGGCCGCCTCGAGCAGGGCCACGCGAACGTCGCGCTCCGATTCGTTCGCGCGGCGCACCCACCGCTCGAAGACGCTGTCCGCCGCCTCGCGCACCTCAGGCGCAGACGATCCCTTCAACGCGATGGCGGCGGCGCGCACGGCCTGCGCCTGATCGCCGTGCAGCGCGGCCAGGTACACGTCGTCCGCGCCGTGGCCCACCAGCTTCGAGAGCGCGTCGATGGCCGCCTCCTGCACGTTGCCGTCCGCGTCTCGCGCGAGGGCGCGCAGGCGGGTGGTGTCGGCCAGGATGGCGGCGGCGCGGGCGGCGTACAGGCGGACGTGCCAGTCGTCGTGCGCGGCGAGCCGGCCGAGCCGCGCCCGCGCCGCGTCGGGCGCGATCCGCGCGAGGGCGACGAGCGCGTGGGCGCCCGCGTGCCATGAGACCCCGCCCGCGGCGCGCCGGCGCGTGTCGCGCGGCAGTTCGTCCACCCATCGCGTCAGCACGCCCACGAGAGCCGGGTCCGCTCCGCACGGCGCCTCCGCCAGCCCGGCCGCGCGCAGCCGCACCTGCCACGCGCTGTCCGCCAGCGCGGCGCGCAGCGCGCCGCAGTCCCCGCGCCGGTCCGCCAGCGCGCGGTAGCGAAGCCGCCACGCCGGCTCCGGCCACGCGGGCGCGGCGGCGACCGGCGGCAGCGAATCGCGCGCGGCGAACTGCGGATCGCGAATGCGCCCCCGCGCCCGGCCCGCGATCACCCGCACCCGCGCGTCGGGGTGCCGCAGCCCTGCGGCGACGGCCGCGTCGGTGGAGTCGCGCCGGTCTTCCGCGGCCAGGATGCGGCCGACCAGGGCGGAGTCGGCGGCGGTTTGCGCCCGGCCGGGTGCGGCCGCGAGCAGCAGGAGAAGGATCCAGGACTTTTTCATGGCTCCAGCGGATGCGGACGCCCTCGCCTGATCCGTCCGCGGCGGCGAGGGCAGCGGCTCCCAGCGCGGGGAACAGCTTCGCGTACAGTGTCGCGCGCCGGCTCCCGTTCCGCCACCCCGGCCGAACGCGCTCGTCAGCGCAATCCGTCGATCAGCTACTGACGGAGAACAGCATCACGCGGAGGACGCGGAGGAACTGATTGAAGACGTGGCGGAGTGCGGGTCGTCCATTGCGTCCTCTCTCTTGTCCCTCGCGCCCTCTGCGTGAAACAGATCATCAAAGATGTTGGGGTACAGAGGAACAGAGAAAAGCCAGAGATACAGAGCTATCGTGCCTCTGTACCTCTGTTCCCCTCTGTATCTCTGTACCCCCCACTTCTTTTCATGTAGACGCCGATGCCGAACAAACGCTGCGGAGGCGTTGCACTTCATCATCCGTTTCGCTACATTGGCGGGTCGTTAGTTTCCAGTGAGAACAAAATAGGGTCGTCGCGCCGAACGCAACCCAGCCCGAGGGCAGACATAGCGCGCGAAAACCTCCGGCGATTTTGTTCCAACTGGGTGCAAAAGGGGAGATAGGCTCCCCTCCGCACCCCCTCCCGGCGGCGCACCCGCTGCACGCCACCAACACCCGAGGGTCTTCCTCACCTGGAGAAGTCCGCATGAACTGGACAGCCAAACTCCTCTGCCTGCTGGCGCTGGCGCTGTCTCCCACCCTGGCCGCCGCGCAGAGCGGCGGGCGGATCACGGGAACGGTGACGGAGTCCGGCGCGGGGCGCCCCCTCCCCAACGTCACGGTGACCATCGTGGGCTCGGAGCGCCGCGGCGTCACCGGCCCCGAGGGACGGTTCACCATCGCCGACGTGCCGGCGGGGAGCCACGTGCTGAGCTTCACCGGCCTCGGCTACGGCACCGCCACCCGCACCGTCACCGTGGCCGCGGGGCAGACCGCCACGGTGGACGTGCAGCTCGCGCAGCAGGCCATCCTGCTGGACGAGGTGGTGGCGGTGGGCTACGGCACCGCGCGCCGCGAGGACCTCACCGGCGCCATCGCGTCCGTGGACGTGGAGGCGCTGGAGCGCACGCCCATCACCACCATCGACCAGATGCTGCAGGGCACCGCGCCCGGCGTGCAGGTGACCACGGCGTCCAGCGCCCCCGGCGGCGGCATCAGCATCCGCATCCGCGGCGGCACCTCCGTCAGTGAAGGCGTGAGCAACGAGCCGCTGTACGTGATCGACGGGTTCCCCATCGAGGTGGACTACGCGGCGCAGTCGCCGGGCTCCGGCGGGCGCGGCGCGGGGATCACCGTGGCGCCCAACCCGCTCACCTCGCTGAACCCGCGCGACATCGAGAGCATCCAGGTGCTCAAGGACGCGTCGGCCACCGCCATCTACGGCGCCCGCGCGGCCAACGGCGTGGTGCTGATCACCACCAAGCAGGGGCAGCCCGGCGCGCCGCGCTTCAACTTCGAGATGTCCGCCGGGACGCAGGCGGTCGCCAAGCGCTACGACCTGCTCACCGGGCCGGAGTACGCGCAGTTCGTGAACGAGTGGGCCGCCAGCCAGGACCTGGAGCCCGTCTTCGCGAACCCCAACGCCGTCGCCAGCACCGACTGGCAGGACCACATCTTCCGCCGCGCGGCGCTGCAGAACTACCAGCTGAGCGTCACCGGCGGCACCAGCGGCGACAACGCCACCCGCTACGCCGTCTCCGGCGGCTTCTTCAACCAGGACGGCGTGGTGATCGGCTCGGGCTTCGAGCGCATGTCGCTGCGCCTGAACCTCACCCAGGAAGTCGGCAGCCGGCTGCGGCTGGGCACCAACCTCACCGGCAGCCGCGTGCGCACCCGGTTCGCCGCCACCGACGGCGGCGTGGGCGGCGCTGACGCGTCGGCCGTGGCCGCGGCGCTGCAGTACCTCCCCACCCTTCCCGTGCGCCGCGAGGACGGCACGTACACGGAGATGCTGGTGGACGCGCCGGCGGAGCTGACGAGCGCGGTGACGCTGCAGGACATCCAGAACCCGGTGGCGGTGCTCACCGCCATGCAGGACCGCCTGGGCGACCACCGCCTGCTGGCCAACACCTTCGGCGAGTACACGCTGCTGGAGGGGCTCACCCTCCGCACCAGCCTAGGCGCCAACGTCACCCACCGCACCCGCGACACCTACTGGCCCCGCGAAACGCTGCGCGGCCGGCAGACCAGCGGCCAGGCCATCCGCGGGCAGGCGGAGAGCAGCTCGTTCCTGAACGAGAACACGCTCACGCTCAACCGCACCTTCGGCGAGGCGCACCTGGTGAACACCGTGGTCGGCTACAGCCGGCAGGTGCAGCACGCCACGCGGCTGAGCATGACCAACGAGAACTTCATCGACGACCGGCTGGGCTACAACGACATCGGCGCCGGCAACCGCGAGGGCGGCCCCATCGTCACCTCCGCCGAGACGCGCACGGCGCTGGAGTCGTTCCTGGGCCGCGCCAACTACAACCTGCTGGGCCGCTACATCTTCACCGTCACCGGCCGCTACGACGGCTCGTCGCGGTTCGGCCCGGAGCGCAAGTGGGGCTTCTTTCCCTCCGCCGCCTTCGCCTGGCGCCTCTCCGAGGAGCCGTCCCTGCGCGACGCGGAGGTGCTGGACGAGCTGAAGCTGCGCGTGGCGTACGGGGCCACCGGCAACGCGGGGGTGAACCCGTACCAGTCGCTGGCGGTGCTCAGCCCGCGCGACGCCAGCTTCGGCGGCGCCATCGTCACCGGCTACCGCCCCAGCCGCCTGCCGAACCCCGAGCTGGGGTGGGAGACCACCTACCAGCTGGACGCGGGGGTGGACGTGGGGCTGATGGGGAACCGGGTGACGGTGACGGCGGACTACTACGACCGGCGCACGGAGGACCTGCTGCTGCAGATCCAGCTGCCGCTGGAGACGGGCTTCCGCGAGGTGTTCCAGAACGTGGGCTCGGTGCGCAACCGCGGCGTGGAACTGGCGCTGGGGTGGAATCCCCTGCAGGGCGACGGCGACGCCACGCCCCGCGTGAGCACCAGCTTCAACTACGCCCGCAACCGCAACCGGGTGCTGGACCTGGGCGGGCTGGACGTGCTGCGGGTGCGCGGCATCAGCACCAACTTCAACTTCCCCGGCACCGACATCCGCGTCGGCTACCCGATCGGCGTCTTCTACGGCTACCGCACGGACGGGCTCTTCCGCGACTCGGTGGAGGCGGCCCGCTACCCCGCCCAGCTCCCCAACCGCGCCTTTCGCGCGGGCGAGGCGCGGGTGATGGACCTGAACGGGGACAGCATCATCAACGAGCTGGACCGCACGGTGATCGGCGATCCGAATCCCGATTACACGCTGGGATGGAACACTACCGTCGGATGGCGCGGGTTCGAGCTCTCGGCCATGCTGAACGGCCAGTTCGGCGCGGACGTGCTGAACCTGAACCTGATCCGGCTGGAGGGCGGCAGCCCCATCACCAACATCACCCGCGAGCGCTTCTACGACCGGTGGACGCCGGAGAACCCGGACGCGCCCTACCCGGCCATCGGCGTGACCTCGGGGAGCATCGGCTCCAACTACGTGGACACCATGCTGGAGGACGGCTCGTACCTGCGGCTGGCCAACCTCACCCTGTCGTACAACGTCCCCGCCGCGTGGGTGGGGCGGCGCGGCTGGCGCGAGGCGCGGGTGTACGTCACGGGGACCAACCTGCACACGTGGACGAAGTACAGCGGCTACAACCCCGACGTCAGCAGCATGGGCGTGGGGAACGTGAACCGCGGCGTGGACGTGGGCGCGTACCCGCTGGCCCGCACGGTCACCGTGGGCATCAACGTCGGCTACTGAGACGGCACGGGGGCGCCGCACGCCGCGGCGCCCCTCCCTGGCTTCCTGTCCATCAGGCGAGGATACGATGATCAGATCCACGGCAGCCGCCGCGCTCGGGGCCATGCTCCTGGCGCTCACGGCCTGCAGCGACGACTTCCTGACCGAGGTTCCCCAGGACTTCACCGGCCCGGAGAACTTCTACCGCAACGCCGACGACGCCATCGCGGCGGTCAACGGCGTGTACGCCGGGTTCAACACCCCGCAGGGGTACGGGGTGGACGACTACATGGGCCGCAACTTCGTGATGCTGGTGGAGTACCCGGGCGAGGTGCTCACCTCCCGCTACGGCGCCACGCACGACCGCGGCAGCATCGACGCCTTCAACTACACGGTGGAGCACGCGTACCTGGCCACCGTGTGGGGCGCGGCGTACAGCGCCATCGGCGCGGCCAACGCGGTCGTCTCCAACGTCCCCGGAATCGAGAACATGGACGCCGCGCTGCGCGACCGCGTGGTGGCCGAAGCGCGCTTCCTGCGGGCCCTGCACTACTTCAACCTGGTGCGCCTGTTCGGCGACGTGCCGCTGCGGCTGGAGGAGGTGCGCTCGCTGGAGGACCTGAAGCTTCCCCGCACCCCCGTGGCGCAGGTGTACGCCGCCATCCTCGACGACCTGGCGTTCGCGGCGCAGAAGCTCCCGGCGACGTACGCCGGCGTGGCCGGGACGAACACGGGGCGCGCGACCAGCGGCGCCGCGAACGCGCTCCTGGCCAAGGTGCACCTGCAGTACGGGCTGGTGCACGGCGGCGGCGCGCCGTCGCTGAACGCGTCCATCGCGGCGTCGCGGGCGGTGGTCACCGGCGGGCGCTACCAGCTGCTGCCGGACTTCGCGCGCGTCTTCGCGCTGGACAACGAGAACAACGCCGAGATCATCTTCGCCGTGCAGAACACGCGGGTGCCGGGGATGGGCGGCCGCCTGGCGCAGCACGTGGCGCCGCTGAACTCGGGACTCGCGGGCGCCAACGCGGGCGGCGTGTCGTTCTACGCGGAGTGGCCGTTCTACCGCGACTGGCCGGACGCGGACGAGCGCAAGGCGGGCACCTGGCTCACCTCGTACAACCACCCGTCGCGCGGGCCGCTCACCTGGTCGCGGTCGATGAGCTCCACGCAGCAGAACAACTTCGGCACGCCGGGCGGCGGGCCCAGCCCCCGCAAGTTCATGGACCCGCAGGCGCTCACCGGCGGCGGCGAGGAGCCGGACTACATCCTGCTGCGCTACGCCGACGTGCTGCTGATGCTGGCGGAGGCGGTGAACGAGGTGTCCGGCCCCACGGGCGAGGCGTACGACGCGCTGGACGCGGTGCGGCGCCGCGCGGAGATGCCGGCGATCGCGCGCACGCTCACGCAGGCGCAGCTGCGCGACAGCATCCAGGTGGAGCGGCGCAAGGAGCTGGTGCTGGAGGGGCACACCTTCTTCGACATGCAGCGCCACTGGACGTGGAGCAAGGCGCGGGTGGAGGCGCACATCACCCTGGGCAAGCCTACATCGGCCGGCGGGCAGAACATGAACGCCAGTCCGTGGGGGAACAGCGTGCCCAAGGTGGGCGCCAACGCCGGCGCCATCGGCGACAGGTACCGCTTCTTCCCCATCCCCTCCGCCGCCATCGCCACGAACGACCAGCTGGTCCAGAGCCCCGCCTGGACGGGCGGGTGAGCGGATCGTGAATCGCGGACGACAGCGACGAAGGGCGCTTCCTCCGTGCGGGGAAGCGCCCTTTTCGCGATCGCAAATTCTCAAAGAAAGGCCTCACGCAGAGTCAGCGGAGTCAGCGGAGTTTGCCCCTGCTGGTTCCGAAGTTCTGCGCGAGAACCCAGAGGCGCTGTAGAAAAAACTCTACTCTGTTGACTCTGCTGACTCTGCGTGAGGCTTTCTTTTCCTGTTGTTCTCGATGCGCGGCTAGTTGCGGCGGGTGGTGATGAGGACGACGCCGTTGGCGCCGCGCACGCCGTACGCGGAGGTGGAGCCGATGTCCTTGAGCACCTCGATGCGGGTGATGTCGGCCGGGTTGATGCCCATCAGCGCGCCGCCGGGGCCGGGCGCCATCTCCATCCCGTCCACCACGTAGAGCGGCTCCTCGCTCCCCATCACCGACGTGGCACCGCGGATGCGCACCACGATGCCGCCCGGCACGCGCTGCACGCGCACCCCGGCGAAGCGCCCTTCCAGCAGCTCCTCCGCCTGCGCCACCGGCCGCTGCTGGTCCAGCTGCCCGTCGCCCGCCGCGTTCCCCCGCCCCGCCGCGCTGCTGGCCTCCGGCTCGTCGCGCGGCTGCGGCCCACTCGCTGGCGCGGACCCACCGCACGCGGCCAGCACCGCGCACGCCAGCAGCGCCGGAAGGCGGATCATCGTGGGATCGGGCATCGTCGCCTCCCGTGTTCGAGATGATCCAAGCTGCGCGCCGCCAATTTGTCCCACAAGGAGAACTATATCCGCGCTTGATCCCATGCCCCTGCTGTCACCGTGATCGTGGGCTCGGAAGCGGGCTCGGCGTGGTTTTTCTGCCTGCCCTTCACTGTCATCCTGAGACCGGCGCCGCGCGGAGCCGTCTTCCTTGCACGAAGGCCTGTGCGCCGGCCGAAGAATCTTTATCGGGAACGGGGGGCTCCTCGCGCCAGACCTCGCGGAACGCGTGCCGGCAAAGACCGCGAAGCATGCAGGGGGGGCGCCCTGTTCAGGACACAACATTGACCAGCGCTGGTCCTGAGGGTATCCTCCACTCACTCAACACGCTCTTCTCTGGAGCGGGGAGCCGACCGATTCACCATCAGGGGATCCCATGAAGAAGCTCACGCTGGATGTCGACGCAATCGCGGTGGAGTCGTTCCAGGTCGGCGCACAGGCGCTGGGGAGCGAAGCGACCTGCCGCTGCACGGACTGCAACTGCACCTACACGTGTCCGTACGAGGTGATCTAGCAACCGGCCAGCCCGGGACCGCGGCGGTAACGACGCCCGGCAGGTGAACGGATCGGCCCCGCTTCCTCACACGAGGAGCGGGGCCGATCTGCTCCGCGTGACACCCCGCCGTCAGGGGCCGCGCCGCTGCACCCAGCGGTCGTAGCGGCGCAGGGTGGTGGCGGGCTCGTCGGTGTACCACAGGTAGCCGCGGCGCCGCTCCTCCCCGATCTCCGACAGGGCGTAGCGGACCACGCCGTCGCGGTCGCTGAAAATCGGGCGGTTGGTGCCGATCTCGTAGAAGCGCGCCCACAGCGGCCCCGCGCCCTCGCGGGGCGTCAGGCCGCCGCGCGGCACGTAGTCGTATCCGGTGATCGCCGCCTCGCGGAACCACGCCGCCCCCGCGTGCACCGCCTCCACCACCGCCGGCGAGGGATCGCGCACCTCCATCAGGAAGTTGAGGATGGCCGCGCTCTCGCGCCCGCTGAGCGACGCGTGCTCGTACGCGCGCGCCCGCACCGGCGCGAAGCTGATGGGATCGTGCTGCGCGCCCCACACCGTCCTGCGCCCGTTCACCACCACCTGCGTGGCCAGGATGCACCCGATCCCGCGCTGCACGGCCGCCGCGGCGCGCCCGCGCATCCCCTTCGGCGCCAGCTCGCGGTACTCGCCGCCGGCGGCGCGCAGCACCTGCAGCGCGTGGATGGTCGCGTCGTCGTTGAAGGTGGCGGCGTCGTGGTAGCCGCCCATCAGCGGGTAGACCTGCGGCCAGCATCCGCCCGGCTGCTGCGCCGCCAGCAGGTACTCCACGCCGCGGACGAACGACTCCCGGTGCCGCGCATCGCCGTGCGCCAGGGCGGCGCGGGCCAGGAAGTGCAGCTGCTCCGTCGTGGCCCCGTTGTCCAGCGTGCCGATCCACGTCCAGCGCTCCTCGGCAGAGAAGCTCTCCCCCGGCTGCCGGGGCCGCGTGAGCTCGATGCGCTTGGACCAGCCGCCGCTCGGCGTCTGGTACGTCACCAGGACGTCCGCCAGCCGACGCGCGGCATCCGTGCGGAACCACTCGGCGTCCATCGAGTCGTCGACCACGAAGCCGCGGCCCGCGGGGGCCGGCGTCCACGTCTGCTTTCCGGCCGCGCGCAGCTCCGCGTCCATCGCCGCGCGGTCGCGCTCCGCGCTCTGCCGCGAGGCCTGCAGGTACCGCTGCCACTCCGACCGCGCCGGCTCCGGCAGCGCCGCGATCCGCGACGCCGCGAGCAGCGAGTCGGGCGCGGGCGTGGGCTCCGGGGATGCGGCCGTCCCCCGCTGAGCGGCCGTGCACGAGACGGACGCCAGCACCGCCAGCGCCGCGACCGTAATTCGCATCATCTCCATCCCTCGAAGCCATGTCACGCAGAGCAGCAGAGCAGCGGAGTGGATGTCCCGCCGTTCCTCTGCTGCTCTGCCTCTCTGCTGCTCTGCGTGAGTGCAGTTCTTCACGGGCGCGGATCCCAGCCGTCCAGCACGCGGACGATCGTGTACTCCGCGGCCTGCTCGGCCGTCAGCACGCGGCGCGACGGGCTGGGGACGGCGCCGGGGCCGGTGGTGCCGTACTCGAAGAAGCGCGCGTCCCGCGGCTGGTGCTCCACCCGCTCGCCCGCGGCGTTCGTGCTGGTCATCGGCGACCACCCCGTGGCGCCCACGTGGTCGTCCATCCAGGTGTCGATGAACACCGCGCTCCCGATGGCGTCCGGCCGCCCCGACGGGTGCCACGGCCGCCCCAGCGTGACCGAGCCCGGCGCCATCTCCGGCGTCTCCTTCCGCAGCCGGCTGCGGACGAACACGAAGCCGTACGGCTGCGCGATCGGCGTGCTGGGCGCGGTCACGTAGCCGTTGTTCGTCGCGCTGCCGCGGTCGCGCGAGACGATGTCGCACTCCTCGAACACCGCGCGCCCCGCGCCGAAGATGAAGTCCACGCTCCCCAGGATCTCGCAGCGGTGGAAGTACGAGCGTCCGGCGTTGGGAAAGAGGGTGTCCTGGTGGCCGGACAGGCGGCAGTCGCGAAAGACGGCGCGGTCGCTCCCCTCGTCCAGCATCACCGCCACCGCCTGCGTGCCGCGCAGCTTCGCCGAGTCGCTGTCCGGCCTGGCCGCGTTGGCCATGTAGTCGAACGCGTTCTCCACCGTCATCCCCTCCAGCCGGAACCCCGGCGCGGCGATGCGCAGCGTCCAGCTTCCGCGCGTGCCGTACGGCGCTCCGCCCGGTCCCCGGTGCCCCGCCGCCACGTCGTAGGTGAGGAGCGTGGCGTCGCGCCCGTCGCCCACCAGGTGCACGTTCGGTTTGTCGATGCTCAGCTTCTCGCGGTAGCGGCCGCCGCGGACGCGGATGACGTACGGCTCCGTCCCCTCCGCCGGCGCCGCCGACACCGCCGCGCTGATGGTGCGGTACGCCGGCACGCCGTCGATCCGGTCGCCGCCGGCACCGCCGTGGCTCGCGTCGACGATGGCCGCCGGCCGCTGCACCGGCCCCGGCTGCGCCAGGTGTGCGGCAAGCGCGGGGACCGACTGGCGGATCCCCTCCACCGCCAGCCCCGCCATCACCTCCGCGCCCGCCGGCGAGAAGTGCGTGTTGTCTTCCAGCCCCTGCGGGTAGTTGGCGTTCTCGCCGGGGGCCAGGTGCAGGAACAGGCGCCTGGACCGCTCCGCCCCGTACTCGCGCAGCACGCGCTCGCTGC
The DNA here is from genome assembly GCA_036260235.1 of Longimicrobium sp. Lineage (GTDB taxonomy): Bacteria > Gemmatimonadota > Gemmatimonadetes > Longimicrobiales > Longimicrobiaceae > Longimicrobium. The sequence continues at coordinate 8,003 of DATAAG010000673.1, read as the reverse complement.
TGCGGTGCATGTCGATCAGCGGCACCCGCAGCTCCGCCGCCACGGAGCGCACGATGTCGGGATACTCGCCGTGCGCGTCGTAGAAGACGCCGTTCTCGTCGAAGCGGCGCCGCATCACGGGCGTCATCAGCACCGGGTTCGCCTGCTTCGCCCGCACCTCCGCGACGAAGCGGGCCAGGTTGGCGCGGTAGTCCGCCGGCGGCGTGTAGCGGTCCATCTTGTCGGCCGACCCGTCGTTGTGGCCGAACTGGATGAAGACGTAGTCCCCGGGCCGCAGCGCGTCCACGATGGCCCGCCAGCGCCCCTCGGAAAGGAAGGTGCGCGTGCTGCGGCCGTTGCGGGCGTGGTTCTGCACCCGCACGCGGTCGATGTCGAAGTACTGCTGCAGCATCTCGCCCCACCCCGTCTCCGGCCGGCGCGTCACCAGCTTCTGCGCGATGGTGCTGTCGCCCGCCAGGTACAGGCTCACCGGCGGATCGGCGGACGCGAACGCCGCCAGCAGCAGCGCCGGCAGGACCGGCAGGGTACGGAGTGGTTTCATCGAAGCCGGGGAGAGATCGCCGGAAGACATTGTTCCCAATCGGAACAATTCACCGCCAATCTACACCAGCACGTCCGGAATGCGCAACCGTACTCTGCGTTGAAGCTGCTGTTCTCGGCACGCACGGGGAGGATGCCAAACGCCCCGGGCCGCGCTTTCGCCTCGGCGTGGGGCCGGTTCCCCGGAGGGTTCGGGCCTCCACCAGCGGATGGCGAGACCGCCGGGCCGCCCTGCGCCACGGGGCACCAGCACGCGGAGGCCGGCCGGAACCAGACCTCCGTGCGGCATCTTCGGTCAACCGCCGCGCGGCGCTCGCTTCCGTCGGCCGTTGCGGCGCCGGATTCCGGCGGACCCGTGCCGCGCATTCCTTCGGTCGCGCCGCGGGCAATCGCAAGCGTTCAGGGTTCCGCGCGGGCGCTCCCTCGGGAACGGCACGGGACGGGGAGAGGACTCCAGATCGTCCGGGGACCGCTGCCAGGAGATCAGCGATCCTGTTCCGGATTCAGTAACGAGCTGAGCCAGCGGCTGGGCCGGAACCGGCCAGCACCTGACCCGAAGCCCCGCGCACCTGGCGGGGCTTCGCGCTTTCGCGGACCGCACGCGCCGGCCGTTCGCGCCCGCGCAGGGCCGCCCGGCGACGGTGCCGCATTTCCGTTATCTCCGGTGGGGACGAATCACTCGCGGCTGCCTCGGGAGGGCGCGCGCACGCTCCCCCGTCCACAATGCCGCGGCCACAATGGGACTCAAAGTCTCCGGGCGTCCAGACCGGGACCGGGGCACTCGGGTGCCGGCCGGCGCCGCGGCGTACCCGCCGGAGAACCGCCTCATCGAGCTGAGCCGCCGCGCGCGCGGGGGAGACCGGGACGCGATGGACCAGCTGCTTCGCCACCTGCAGGAGCCGGTGCAGCGCTTTCTGGTACGCCGGCTCTCCGGCCTGCGCGACCGTGCGGACGTCGCCCGCGACCTGGGGCAGGAGGTGCTGATCCGCGCGAACCGCGCCCTGTCGGGCTGCACCTTTCCCGACGACGGGCGGCTGATGGCGTGGGTGCTGATCATCGCGCGCCACGTGCTGGCGGACTACCTGCGCGCGGAGCGCGGCCGCTGCGAGGTGGTGCCGCCCGAGGGACTGGAGGCCGCCACCCAGCACGCTGCGCTGGCCCGGTGGCATTCCGACCGCTGGAGCGAGCCGCGGCGGCCCCTGGTGCAGGTGCTGGCGGCCGCCGCCGCCGCCGAGCTGCCCGAAGACACGCGCGAGCTCGTGCGGCTGCGCGTTCAGCTGGGCTACACGTGGAAGCAGGCCGCGGCCGTCCTGCAGATCAGCGAGAGTGCCGCCAAGCGGCGCTTTCAGCGCGCCCGGGCCACCGTGCGGCGGCGGCTGCTCGCGCGGCTGGCCACCCTTTCTCCCCTCCAGCGGGAGCGGGCGCTGCGCGCCCTGGGCCAGCCCCCGGGCCCCGCCCCCGCGGCACCGGCCGTTCCGTGGCGGACGTCCTGACGCTGCTCTCCGCGCCCTCCGCCGCCGAGCGGCTGGGCCGGGCGCTGCGCCTGGACGCCGCGGGCGGGGTCCGGCACGCGCTGGCCGTCGCGCGGTCCTGGCGGCAACTCCACGAGCTGGCGGCCCGCTCGGACTGCGGGGTGGCCGTCGTGGACCCGTACCACGGCGGCGCGTTCGCCGCCGCCGAGCTCGCCGCCCTGCGCGCGCGCAGCCCCGGCGTGGAGGTGGTCGCCTACGCCGACTTCACCGGCCGCCCGGCGGCCGACGTGTTCGCGCTGGCGCAGCTGGGCGTGCGCAGCCTGGTGTCGCCGGGGGCGGGGGACGACCCCGCTTCGCTTCGCCAGTGCCTGGAAGACCACCTCCGCCGCACGCCCTTCGACGAGGCGGTATCAGGGCTGGCCGGGCGCGTCGCGCCGCGGGTGCGCGCGTGGCTGGAGCCCCTGCTGCGCTCGCCGCAGGGACCCGCCACGGTGGACGCCCTTGCCCGACGCCTGCGCTGCAGCCCCCGGACCCTGCGCCGCACGCTGGCCGCGGCCGGGCTTCCTCCCCCCGAAGAGGTGCTCGCCTGGCGCCGCCTGCTGCACGCCGCGCGGCTCATGGAGGACGGGCACCGCAGCTTCGACGGCGTGGCGCGCGCCCTGGGGTGCTCCAGTCCGTCGGCGCTGCGCCGGTGCCTCAAGCGGCTCACGGGGCTGCGGCCGCGCGAGCTGGCGGCGGCGGGCGGCGTGCGGCGCGTGGCGGAGCTGTTCGGCGCGCGGAGCGGACGGCGACAGGTGGCCGCCACGGGCCGCGGGGTGGCCGGTGCGGATACGACGTGAGCGCGCGCCCCGGACGAGATTGCGTCCCGGCGGCCGCACCCGTCCCGCGGCTGCCGTCCACCCTTTCATTGCCGGAGGAAACGATGTCCAGCTACTCGGTCACCATCCAGATGGACCAGACCACCGTCAACGACCTGCAGAGCAACGGGTTCAACCTGTACGCCTTCCAGGCGGTGCAGGGCGCGTCCGATGGGTACCCGGTCGTCTGGTTCCAGACCACCACCTTCGCGCTCACCACCGAGGTCACGTGGTCGGAGGAGTACCAGGCGTACACCTCCTCGAGCCAGCTCATCCCCAACGGAGAGATCGTCGCCAGCAACTCCTACTCGGCCAGCCTGGGCCAGACGCTCAACGTCTCCAACAGCACCGGCACGGGAACCGTGGTGGAGACGGGGACCAGCGGCGCCATCTCCATCAACAACCAGACGAGCACGCAGTTCACCTGCGGCATCTCCGAGCAGCAGCCCAACGGCACCTACGCGCCGCTCTGCGCGTTCCCCCTCTTCGGCAACGACCTGGACGTGATCGCGCCCATCGAGCAGGTGTTCCTGATGTTCGCCACGACCGAGCTCAACACGGGCACCGTCATCGAGCAGTCGTACGGCCAGGGGATCCTCATCAACCTCACCGGCACCAACTCGCAGACCGTCTCCTACGACATCAACGGCGGCTGGACCTGGGCGGGCGGCGGCAACTGGGCCACCACCTATCCGGCCAACGAGAACCTGGTGCCGCTGCTCATCCAGCCGAACAGCTGACGGACGGCGGGCGCTGCGCCCCAGGGACCGCTCCCCACCGCGCGGTGCGGCGGGGAGCGCTCCCGTCTCTCACGACCTGCGAGGAGCGAGAAGCATGTCCGGCGCGAGCTGCGAGGTGGTGATCACCATGGCGGCCGACACCCTGACCGGGCTGGTGGAGTCGGACTACTACCTCTACGCGTTCACCGCGGTGGAATGCGCCGACGCGGCGACGCGGCCGGTGCTCTGGCAGCGCACGCAGGGTTACTCGCAGAGCACGGTGGTGCGCTGGACGCCCGCGTACCAGGCGTACACGGCCACGGCCGCGCCCCCGCCGGAGCGTCCGGTCGACGTGGGCTTCGCCGCGGCCATGGTGCCGGGGCAGCTGCTCACGGTTTCGCAGCGCACCGGCGTCGGCGCGGTCTCCGCCGGGATCGCGGGCGAGGAGGCCGCGGTCGGCATCCTCAACCGCACCACCACACAGCTGCAATCCGGCCTTTCCCAGGCGGGCGCCGCCGGGTACGCGCCCGTCTGCACCGCGCCGCTGTACGGGGGCGCGCTGCAGCTCTTCGCCCCCGTCCCCATGGTGCTGCTGCTGATGTCGCCGCAGCCGGCCCCGCCCGGGAGCGTGGTGACGGTCGCCACGGGGCCGGGGATGATGATCGACGTGGGCGGGGCCGGACAGCGCGCGGTGGCGTTCGACATCAACACGGGATGGAGCTGGGCCGACGCCACCTGGGGATGGAGCGTCCCCGCGGGCTCGGAGCTCACCCCCCTCCTGGTCCGGCGGCCCTCGCCGCAGGACCCGGATGCAACGGCGGGCTCCGCGCCCGCATAGCCCGACCCCGGCGAACGCACTCGTTCACCCACGAAAAGGCACGTTCATGATCACATTGTCCCTCGCCGACACCGAGGCCGCGATCAAGGCGGCGTTCGACCACTGGCTGGACCAGGACCCCCACGACTTCACCATCATCCTCGGCAGGAACCAGGTGAGGGTGACGATCGCCCTGCGGGACGGCCGCTTCGACTGCGGCACGCCCGGCTACGACATGGCCAAGCGCGACGTGCCCGCCCTGCGGGAATGGGTACCCCGTCACATCACCTGCGCCGGCAGCGTGGGCGCGCTCGCCGCGTGCAAGATGGTCGGCGGCACCGGCCAGGTGAACGCGTACCTGCTGGCCGCCGTGACCTTCAACTTCCACGTGAACCTCGACGCTCCCTGCTGAGCACCTCCCCCGGCCCGGCGCGGACATGGAGAAGGGAAGTGACGCCTCGCGCAAGCGCCGGGAGGGATGGCGAGAGTACGTCCTGCCCCCCACCGCTTCGCCGGGTCCACCCCTGGGCCCGGCGAGCCGCCTTCGTTCAGGCGCGTCAGCCCGGCTGGCGTGCCGGCGGCCGAAAGCCACGTTGTCACGGCCGAACGAGGGGGAGTCCCAGGCAAGCGCCCGAACCCCGTTCACGAAACGAGATTCTTCAATGCTCGTCCAATCACGCGCGCATGCATGACGCAGGTCAAGGATGCCGAGGGGTGCGCAGGATGAGACGGTAAATGTCCACTAAAGAGAGCATCCGCTCCCAGAGGATCGTGTGGTCCGGGGAGGTCGTGTGCGACTCTGCGCCGGATGCCAGCGGGACTGCGAGAGTAAACATTTTGCGGCCCGCGGGGCGGTATTCTTCTCGCGCGAGCCGGCACCGGGTCGCTCATGCGCAGCGGCCAACCGGATCACACGATGACCCGTCCCTCACGGAGGCCGTATGCTGCCGCGTCTCTGCTCCACCGCCATGCTGGGGATCGTCATGGCCGTTGCGTGCCCTGGCTCCCCCCTCTCGTCCCAGGACATCAACACCGACGAAGACTGGCGCAAGCTCGGTGACGGCCGGACCCAGGGAATGCTGCGCTTCACGGGGAATGGCCGGGCGCTTGACATCGAGGTTGCGTTCACCGGGGCGCGAGAAAAGGAGGTGCTGCTTTTCGCCTGGAGGCCGAGCGAATGCAGGGTCTCACTGCAGGGAACGCTGTGCCTCGTCCGCGGGGGCGGTTACTGGGAGCGCGTGAGGAGAATCAACAACGTGTACGAAGGAGCAGGCCGTTTCCGGCTCGAGACGCTCCCACGAGTCGAGTACGTCATTGCCTGCTGGCACAAGCGGGGTCTCCCGGATCCACGGCTGCACTGGGAGCTCTCGCCGCCCGGACGGAGCGAGTCGGGCGACGTTCTTCTGTGTGACGACGAAGGCGGTGGCTCAAGCAGAACGGTCATGCGGCCTCCGGCGTGAACGTCTGCCGGCAGATTCGCCGCGGCTCGTGGGCGGTTTCGCGGCAGGCCGGGACCAGCGTCGGTGAGCGGGCGCGAAGGGGCGCAGAGAACGGATCCGAAGTTCTCTGCGTCCTTTCCCTTTCTCGCCGCGCCCTCTGCGCGAAACCGCTGTCCGCGTTCCGACAAATGACCATGCCGGCGGATCCGCCGCCGGCCACAAAAGTTTTGGCCCAAAGCGGCTTGCCCTGACGATCTGCCGGACGTATTTTGCGGGGTTCGTGTCCCTCCCTCGCGTGCGGGGTTGTGCTCCTCCCCGCGTGCCGGTTCTCCCGATCGTCCGCCGCTCCGGCTTCCCGCTCGATCAGGCGTCACACCCCCGTTACCGACTCGGCCTCCCGACCGGCCATCATCGCTCGCCTCCGGCAGAGGTACCGCCGATGACCACAGCGCAGCCCGCCGTCCGCGCCGACACCACCACCGCCATCGCCCGCCACGTCAGCGCGGGGCGCTGCATCCTCTTCCTGGGCGCGGGGGTGCACTACCCGCCGCGGCCGGTGGCGCCGCCCGCCCGCCAGTACAGCTATCCCGAGAAGGACCGCCCCCCGCTGGGCGGGGACCTGTCGGAGATGCTGGCCCGCGGCTGCGGGTTCGCCGACGACTTTCCCGGCGAGAGCCCGCGCCACCTGGCGCGGGTGGCGCGCTGCTACGAGTACGTGCACGGCCGCAGCGCGCTGGTGGACGCCGTCACCGGCGCGGTGCACGACCGCACCCGGCCCTCGCCCGTGCTGCGCGCGCTGGCCGAGCTGCAGTTCCCGCTGGTGGCCACCACCAACTACGACCAGCTCTTCGAGGCGGCGCTGCAGTCGCACGGCAAGCGCCCGCACGTGTGCGTGTACGAGCCGGAGCCGCGCCGCGTCGCCGTGGTGCCGCCGGATCCCAGCGCCGACGCGCCGTTCGTCATCAAGCTGCACGGCGACGTGAAGGTGCGCGAATCGCTGGTGATCACCGACGAGGACTACATCCGGTTCGTGATGCGCATGGGCGACAAGGAGCCCGACAACCCCGTCCCCGAGACCTTTCGCTACTACTTCAAGCGCTGGCCCACCCTCTTCGTGGGCTACAGCCTCAAGGACTACAACCTCCGCCTGCTCTTCCAGACGCTGCGCTGGAAGATGGACCCTTCGTACACCCCCCGCACGTACTCCGTGGACCCGTACCCGGACCCGCTCGTGCTGGACGTGCTGCAGAACCAGCAGAAGTACGTGACGTTCGTGGCGGAGGACGCGTGGGAGTTCGTCCCCCGCCTGTACCGCGAGGTCACCGGGAAGGAGATGGCCGAGTGAGCGACGCCACCGCACCCATCGCCGCCCTCCGCGTTCCCGTCGTGGGATCGCCGGAGGCACCCTACCGCGGAATCGAGCCGTTCCGCGTGGTCGACGCGCCCATCTTCTTCGAGCGCGCCCGCGAGTCGGAGCGGCTGCTGCGGATGATCACCATCTACCGCGGCGTGCTCCTGTACGGCGAGTCCGGCGCGGGCAAGTCGTCGCTGGTGAACGCCGGCTTCATCCCCCGCTGCCTGGCGGAGGGATGGATCCCCGAGCGGCTGCGGGTGCAGCCCCGGCCGGGCGCCGAGATCGTCCTGGAGCGCATCTCCCGCGGTGGAGACGGGCCGCCCTTCCTCCCCTCCCTGCTGGCCCGGGACGGCGAAGAGGCCGCCCGCGAAGTGCTTTCCGCGGCGGAGCTGGTGGAGCGGGTGCACGCCCTCTCCGCGGCGCCCGGGGGGGACGGGGCGCACGAGACGGACGGGGGGTTCGGGATGGAGAGGCCGCCGCACCCCGTGCTGGTGTTCGAGCAGTTCGAGGAGTTCGTCACCCTCTTCCAGGAGGCGCCCGCCGCCGAGGCGCGGGAAGCGCGCGACGCGCTGCTGGAGGCGCTCACCGAGCTCCTGCGGCACGAGCAGGCGGCGGTCAAGCTGCTGTTCGTCTTCCGCGAGGACTACCTGGCCCGGCTGTCGCCCCTTTTCGCGCGCTCCCCCAACCTGCCGGACCAGTACCTCCGCCTGGCGCCGCTCCCCGTCTCCGCCGTGCGCGAGGTGGTGCGCGGGCCGTTCGAGAAGGTGAAGGGGCTGTTCCCGCGCGAGCTTTCTCCCGAGCTGGC
>DATAAG010000672.1:0-13133 GCA_036260235.1 Longimicrobium sp. | reverse complement strand
GTGGGGGACTCACAGGGGGTCGGCCTGGAGCAGCGAAGCCAGCCGCCGTCAACTCACGCACTCACGCACTCACGCACTCACGCACTCGAGTTCCTGGGGCGGATGGACCAGCAGGTGAAGATCCGCGGGTTCCGCGTGGAGCCGGGGGAGATCGAATCCGCCATCCGCCAGCATCCCGCCGTGGCGAACGCCGTCGTCATCCCCCGCGAGGACACGCCGGGCGAGCGGCGGCTGGTCGCGTACGTGGTCGCCCACGAGGACGAGGCGCCGGCGGACGCAGACGCGGACGCGGGGGAGGGACCCGAGCGGGCGCTGGTGCCGGCGCTGCGCGCCCACCTGCGGGGGCGGCTGCCGGACTACATGGTCCCCGCCGCGTTCGTGGTGCTGGACCGCCTGCCGCTGACCCCCAACGGCAAGGTGGACCGCCGCGCCCTTCCCGCCCCGGACGGGAGCCGCGAGTCGCTGGAGACGGCGTACCAGGCGCCGCGCACCCCGCTGGAGGAGACCCTCGCCGCCATCTGGGCGGAGGTGCTGGGGGTGCAGCAGGTGGGCGTGCACGACCGCTTCTTCGACCTGGGCGGGCACTCGCTGCTGGCCATCCGCGTGATGTCGCGGGTGCGGAGCGCGGTGCAGGTGGAGCTGCCGGTGCGCGCCCTCTTCGAGGCGCCCACCGTCGCGGAGCTGGCGGCCATCGTGGAGCGCGCGGAGCAGGAGGCGACGCTGCGGCTGCTGGACGAGCTGGAGGGACTGGACGCGGACGAGCTTGCCCGCCTGCTGGCCGAGGAAGAGAGGCAGCATGCGTGACCTGGAAGCCCGCCTGGCCGCGCTCCCTCCGGAGGCGCGCCGGCTGCTGGAGCTGCGGCTGAAGCGGGAGAAGGAGGAGACCGCCAGCGCCCCCGTGCGCCGCGGGGCGCAGCGCGCGCCCCTCTCCTTCGCCCAGCGGCGGCTGTGGTTCCTCGACCGCCTGCAGCCGGGGGCGATGTACAACTCGCCCCTCGCGCTGCGCGTGCGCGGCGCCCTGGACGCCGCCGCGCTGGAGCGCGCGCTGGCGGAGGTGGTGCGCCGCCACGAGTCGCTGCGCACCGTCCTGCGCGCGGAGGGCGACGCGGAGGCCGAGCAGGTGGTCCTTCCCGCCGGCGCCTTCCACCTCCCCGCCGACGACCTCTCCGCCCTTCCCGCGGAGCAGCGCGAGGAGCAGGCGCGGCGCATCGTGGACGACGAGGTGCGCCGGCCCTTCGACCTGGCCCGGGGTCCCGTCTTCCGCGCCCGCCTCCTCCGCCTGGCCGCGGACGAGCACGTGCTGGTGCTGGCCATGCACCACGTGGTGAGCGACGGGTGGAGCCTGGGCGTGCTCTTCCGCGAGCTGGGCGCGCTGTACGAGGCGTTCTCGCGCGGGGCCCCCTCGCCGCTGGAGCCGCTGCCGCTGCAGTACGCGGACTACGCGGCGTGGCAGCGCGAGCACTGGACGGAGGAGCGGCTGCGCGCGCAGCTGGAGTGGTGGACCCGCGCGCTGGCCGGCGCCCCCGCCGTGCTGGAGCTTCCGGCGGACCGCCCGCGCCCCGCCGTGCAGAGCCACCGCGGCGCGCGGCTGCAGGTCTCCCTTCCGCACGAGCTGGCGGAGGGGGTGCGCGCGCTGGCCCGGCGGCAGGGCGCCACCCCGTTCATGGTGATGCTGGCCGCCTTCCACGTCCTCCTCTGGCGGTGGTCGGGGGAGGAGGACCTGGTCGTCGGCTCGCCGGTGGCGGGGCGCACCACGGCGCAGACGGAGGGGCTGATCGGCTTCTTCGTCAACACGCTGCCGCTGCGCGCGGACCTCTCCGGCGACCCCTCCTTCGCCGCGCTGCTGCAGCGGGTGCGCGAGGGGACGCTGGGCGCGTACCAGCACCAGGACCTTCCCTTCGAGCGGCTGGTGGAGGCGCTGCACCCGGGGCGCTCGCTGAGCCACGCCCCCGTCTTCCAGAGCCTGTTCGCCCTGCAGAACGCCACCCCCGCCGAGCTGCGCCTGCCGGGGGTGACGATGGAGATCCTCCCCCTGGACTCCGGGACGGCGCGCTTCGACCTGGAGTGGCTCTTCCGGGAGCGCGAGGAGGGGATCACCGGCGCCATCCACTACGCCGCGGACCTCTTCGACACCGCGACGGTGGAGCGGATGGCGGGGCACTACCGCCGCCTGCTGGAGGCCGCCGTGGCGCGCCCCGACGCGCGCATCTCCACCCTGCCGCTGCTGGGCGACGCGGAGCGCGCGCAGGTGCTGCGGGCGTGGAACCGCACGGACCGGCCCGACTTCACCGACGACTGCGTCCACCGCTTCTTCGAGCGGCAGGCGGCGCGCACGCCCCACGCCGTCGCGGTGATCGACGGCGAGGCGGCCGTCACCTACGCGGAGCTGGACGCCCGCGCCACCCAGCTGGCGCGGCGCCTCCGCGCGCTGGGGGTGGGGCCCGAGGCGCGCGTGGGGATCTACCTGGAGCGCACGGCGGAGCTGGTGGCCGCGCTGCTGGCGGTGCTCAAGGCGGGGGGCGCGTACCTGCCGCTGGACCCGGCGTACCCGGCGGACCGCGTGGCCTTCATGCTCGAGGACTCGGGCGCCACGGTCGTCCTCACCCAGGCGCACCTGCGCGGCCGGCTGCCGGACACCGGCGCGCGCGTCGTGGCGCTGGACGGGGCGGGGGAGGACGCCGCCGTCCCGGACGAGCCGCTCCCGGCGGTGGACCCCGGGAACCTGGCGTACCTCATCTACACCTCCGGCAGCACCGGCCGGCCCAAGGGGGTGCAGATCGAGCACCGTTCGGCCGCCGTGCTCCTGCACTGGTCCCTCGAGCGGTTCACGCCGGAGGAGCGGGCGGGGGTCCTGGCCTCCAGCTCCATCTGCTTCGACATCTCCGTCATCGAGATCTTCCTGCCGCTGGCCGGCGGCGGCGCGGTGGTGCTGGCGCGCGACGCGCTGGCGCTGCCGGAGCTCCCCCGGCGCGGCGCCGTCACCCTGGCGACGCTCGTACCCTCCGCCGCGGCGGAGCTGGTGCGGGCCGGGGCCGTTCCGCCCTCGGTGCGTGCGATGACGCTGGGGGGCGAGGCGGTGCCGCGGGCGCTGGTGGACGCGCTGTACGCCACGGGCACCATCCAGCGCATCTTCAACCTCTACGGCCCCTCGGAAGACACCACCTACTCCACGCACGTGGTGATGCCGCGCGACGCCGCGCCGGTGACCATCGGCAGGCCGCTGGCGGGGACGCAGGCGTACGTGCTGGACCCGTGGATGCGGCCGGCGCCGGTCGGCGTTCCCGGCGAGCTGTACCTGGGCGGCCGGGGCCTTTCCCGCGGCTACCTGGGGCGCCCCGCGCTCACCGCGGAGCGCTTCGTCCCCGACCCCTTCGGCGCGGCCGGCGGCCGGCTCTACCGCACGGGGGACCGCGTGCGCTGGACGGCGGCGGGGGAGCTGGAGTACTTCGGGCGGCTGGACCACCAGGTGAAGGTGCGCGGCTTCCGCATCGAGCCGGGGGAGATCGAGGCCGCCCTGCGCCGGCACCCGGACGTGGACGAGGCCGTCGTGGCGGTGGTGGGCGAGGCGGGCGTGCAGCGGCTGGCGGCGTGGGTGGTTCCCTCGGCCTCCGCGGGCGCGCCGGACGCGGAGGCGCTGAAGGTCCACCTGCGCGGCGGGCTGCCGGACTTCATGGTGCCGCAGGCGTTCGTCTTCCTGGAGCGCTTCCCGCTGACGCCCAGCGGCAAGGTGGACCGCCGCGCCCTTCCCGCGCCCGACTTTGCCGCGGAGACGGAGGCGTACGTGGAGCCGCGCACGCCCACCGAGCGCGCGGTGGCGGAGGTGTTCGCGCAGGTGCTGGGGGTGGAGCGGGTGGGCGCCGCGGACGACTTCTTCTCGCTGGGCGGCCACTCGCTCCTGGCGATGCACGTCTGGTCGCACCTCAAGGACCGCTGCGGCGTCGCGCTCCCGCTGCGCACCCTCTTCGAGCATCCCGGGGTGCAGGCGCTGGCCGCCGCCGTGGACGCCGCGCCGCGCGCGCGGGCGGCGGACGCCGCCGTCCGCATCACCCCCCGCCCGCGGGACGCGGAGACGGAGGTGGAGGTGCGCGGGGAGCGGATGCGGGCGTACGCCGCCCCCGTCTCCTTCTCGCAGCAGCGGCTGTGGATGCTGGACCGCATGGACCCGGGGCGCGCGGCGTACGCCGTTCCCCTGGCCCTGCGGCTGCGCGGCGCGCTGGACCGGGACGCGCTGCAGCGGGCGCTGGACGGGCTGGCGGAGCGCCACGAGTCGCTGCGCACCGTCTTCCGCTGGATGGAGGGCGGGGCGATGCAGGTCGTCCTCCCGCGCGGCGCCCTCCCGATCGCGTCCATCGACCTCACCGGGGTGGACGGGGGCGGGCGCGAGGCGGAGCTGCGGCGCCGGCTGGCGGACGAGGCCGCGCGCCCGTTCGACCTGGAGCAGGGGCCGCTGGCGCGCATCGGCCTCTACCGGCTGGACGCGGACGACCACGTGCTGCTGCTGAACCTGCACCACGTGGTCACCGACGGGTGGAGCACGGGGGTGCTGCTGCGCGACCTGGCCGCGCTGTACGGCGCCTTCTCGCGCGGCGGGCCGTCGCCGCTGGGCGCGCCGGAGCTGCAGTACGCGGACTACGCCGCCTGGCAGCGCGAACACCTCTCCGGCGCCGTCTACGACGCGCAGCTGGCGTACTGGAGGGAGGCGCTGGCGGACGCCCCCGCGCTGCTGGAGCTGCCGACCGATCGTCCGCGGCCGCCGGTGTGGGAGGGGAAGGGCGCCGCGGAGCGCTTCCGCCTGCCGCGGGAGACGGCGGACGCCGTCGACGCGCTGGCGCGGGCGGTGGGATGCACCCCCTTCATGGTGCTGCTGGCCGCCTTCCAGGCCCTCCTGGGCCGCTACGCGCGGCAGGACGACGTGGTCGTCGGCACGCCGGTGGCCAACCGGACGCGGCCGGAGACGCAGGACGTGGTGGGCTTCTTCGTCAACACGCTGGCGCTGCGGGCGGACCTCTCCGGCGACCCCACCTTCCGCGCGCTGCTGCACCACGTGCGCGAGGGGGCGATGGGCGCGTTCGCGCACCAGGAGATGCCCTTCGAGCGGCTGGTGGACGAGCTGAAGGTGCCGCGCTCCGCCGCCCATTCGCCCGTCTTCCAGGTGATGTTCAGCCTGCAGACCGCGGACGACGCCGGCGCCTCGCTCCCCGGGTTCGCGGGGGAGCGGGTGCCGGTGGAGGGAACGCACGCGCCCTTCGACCTGACGCTGGCGCTGCGCCCGCGCGAGGAGGGGATGGACGGCGCGCTGGAGTACGCCACCGCGCTCTTCGACCGCGAGACCGCGCTGCGGCTGATCGGCCACTTCCGCACCCTGCTGGACGCGGCCTGCGCGGCGCCCGACGCGCCCCTCTCCGCTCTCCCGCTCCTCTCGGCGGACGAGCTGGACGCCTCCCTGCGCGCCTGGGAGGGCCCCGCGCTCGAATCCACGTTCGCACTCATCCACGAGCGGATCGCCGCGCAGGCGGCGCGGACGCCGAACGCGGTCGCGGTGGAGGGCGGGGAGCGGCTGACGTACGCGCAGCTGGAGGATCGCGCCTCGCGTTTTGCCCATCGTCTGCGCGCGCTGGGCGTACAGCCGGGCGAGATCGCCGCCGTGCGGGCGGAGCGGAGCGTGGAGGCGGTGGTCGCCATCCTCGCGGTGCTGAAGGCGGGCGGCGCCTACCTGCCGCTGGACCCCGCGTACCCCGCGGAGCGGCAGGCGTACATGCTGGCGGACAGCGGCGCCGCGCTCCTCCTCGACGGCACCGGCGCCGGCACGCCCGCCGGCTACCCGGGCCGCGTCGTGGATCTCGCCGCCGAGCTGGCCGCGTCCGCCTGCGAACCCACCGGACCGATTGTGGTCAAAGTGGCCGGTCCGGAGGGCGCGGCGTACGTCATCTACACCTCCGGCTCCACCGGCCGTCCCAAGGGGGTGGCCGTGCCGCACCGCTGTCTGTCGGCGTACGTGGACGCGGCGCGGCAGGCGTACGCCCTGACCCCCGACGACCGCTTCCTGCTGTTCGCGCCGCTCTCCTTCGACAGCAGCGTGGAGGAGCTGTTCGCCCCGCTCGCGGCCGGCGCCACGATGGTGCTGCGCGACGAGGAGATGCTGCAGTCGGTGGATGGATTCTGGCGCGCCTGCGCCCGCCTCTCGCCGACCATCGCCAGCCTGCCGACGGCGTTCTGGCACGAGCTGGCGGCGGCGATGGGGCGCGCCGCGCCGGCCGTGCCGCCCTCGCTGCGCATCGTGATCATCGGCGGGGAGCGGGCGCTGCCGGAGCGCGCCGCGTCCTGGGCGCGCGGCGTGGGCCCGCGGGTGCGGCTGATCAACAGCTACGGCCCCACGGAGACGACGGTCGCCGCCACGCTGCACGACGTGCGGGGCGACGAGCCCGTGGTCCCCATCGGCCGGCCGATGCCGGGCTACCGCGTGCGGGTGCTGGACGCCTCGCTGCGTCCCGTCCCCGCCGGCGTTCCCGGCGAGCTGTTCGTGGGCGGGATCGGCGTGGCGCGCGGCTACCTGCACCGCCCCGGCGCCACCGCCGAGCGCTTCGTCCCAGATCCGTACGCCACCCGCCCCGGCGAGCGGCTGTACCGGACGGGCGACCTCGTACGCTGGAAAGAAAGTGCGTCAGTCGGGCGCTCGCAGGAGGCCGGCCACGAGCAGCGAAGCCAGCCGCCGTTCACTCACGCACTCACGCACTCACGCACTCACGCACTCGAATTCCTGGGCCGCACCGACGACCAGGTGAAGGTGCGCGGCTTCCGCATCGAGCCGGGCGAGATCGAGTCGCTGCTCCGCCGCCAGCCCGCCGTGCGCGACGCCGTGGTGGCCGTGCGCGAGGACGGGCCCGGCGACCGGCGCCTGGTCGCCTACCTGGTGGCGGAGGACGGATCGATGTCGGTCGATGCCGTGCGCGCCGCGGTCCGGGCGGAGCTGCCGGCGTACATGGTCCCCTCCGCCTTCGTGCCGCTGGACGCGCTGCCGATGACGCCCAGCGGCAAGGTGGACCGCCGCGCCCTTCCCGCGCCGACCGCCGGCGAGCCCTCCGCCCCCGCGGTGCCGCTGTCGCGGCGGGAGCGGGCGCTGGCGGAGGTGTGGCGCCAGGTGCTGGGGACCGACGCCGTGGGGCCGGACGACAACTTCTTCGACCTGGGCGGCAACTCGCTCCTGCTCATCCGCCTCGCGGCCCGGCTGCAGGAGGAGATGGGGGTGGCGGTCACGGCGGTGGAGCTGTTCCGCTTTCCCACTGTGCGCGCGCTGGCGGCCCACGTGTCCGGCGGCGCCGACGGTTCCGCCGGCGAGGCCCCGGTGAGCGGTCGCGACGAGCGCCTGCGCCAGGGCACCAGCCGCCTGGCGAACCTGCGCCGTGGCGCGCCGGCGTGACGAAACCCTGCGGCTACGAAACCCGGCGGAACCTGTCATTCTGAGTCCTTAACTGCTGCGCCTACCCTGTGGGACGAAAGACGTCTCGCACGAATCGCTCGTCATCCATCAACCTCCCCCAGGGGTTTTTGGGGGAGGTGGGCGAGTCATGCGAGCCCGGAGGGGGCGTGGCGGCTCGCACCGGACCTTTCCATTCCGGGAGGCATGGCACCGGGCGCTCGTGCATCCGGGTGCATGCCGCCGACCGAAGAATCTGGTAGCCGGGCGGCAGGATCTCGCGGTCACGCGGTGGTCCCGGGCGACGCCCGGGAGGGTTCTGCGCGAGGGGCGGGAGATTCTTCGATCGCGCCGCCGGCTTTTCGGGATCGCCGCGGGTTCGGCGTGGGCGCTCCCTCGGAATGACAGCGTTACTTCCGGGTCCGAAGCGCCCGCGGCTCTCAAGGACGCGCATCAGGGAGAAGCGTGGGCAGGCTTCGGAGTTCGTGTGCATGCCCTGGTGCCTCGGCCGGGATTGCCTGATGCGCGTCCGTGAGAGCCGCGGTCCGCACGGGAGCCGGTGAAAAGGCGCGCATCAGGTGGAAGTGTGGGGCCGGATTCGGAGCGGCATCGCAGCATGGGTGCCGCAAAAAAATTTGCCATACACACCGCGAGAGGCGGGCTGCGACGGCACGACGGCAGGCTGCGCGTGAATCGGCGCAGTTCCATCAAAACGGGATGAGAGGACCGCAAGGATGAACCAGTTGGAACCCAGGGAGCCCACCGGCGCCGAGATCGCCATCGTCGGGATGGCGGGGCGCTTTCCCGGCGCGGAAAGCGTGGACGCGCTGTGGGAGAACCTGAAGGCGGGGATCGAGAGCGTCTCCCGCTTCACCATCGACGAGCTGCGCGCCGCCGGCGTGGACGAGGAGACGCTGGCGGACCCCGCCTACGTCCCGGTCCTGGGCTGGCTGCCGGACGCCGCGGACTTCGACGCGGGCTTCTTCGGCTTCACCCCGCGCGAGGCGGAGATCACCGACCCCCAGCAGCGCCTGTTCCTGGAGCTGGCCTGGGCCGCGCTGGAGCACGCGGGCTACGGCCCCGGGACGTACGGCGGCTACGTGGGCGTGTACGCGGGAAGCGGCAGCAGCGGGTACCTGCTGCACAACCTGCTGCCGTACGCCCCCGTGCTGTCGCGCGCCGGGTTCGACGTGATGGTGGGGAACGACAAGGACTTCATGCCCACCCGCGTCTCGTACAAGCTGGGGCTGCGCGGCCCCTCGGTGAGCGTGCAGACGGCGTGCAGCACCTCGCTGGTGGCGGTGCACGTGGCCTGCCGCGCCCTGCTGGGCGGCGAGTGCGAGATCGCGCTGGCGGGCGGCGCCTCCATCCCCAGCGTCACGCCCCGCGGCTACACCTGGCGCGACGGCGGGATCGCCTCCGCCGACGGGCACTGCCGCGCCTTCGACGAGCAGGCGGCGGGGACCGTGGGGGGCGCCGGCGCGGCCGTGGTGGTCCTCAAGCGGCTGGAGGATGCCGTCGCCGACGGCGACACCATCCACGCGGTGATCCTGGGGAGCGCCATCAACAACGACGGGAGCGCCAAGGTGGGATACATGGCCCCCGGCGTGGGCGGCCAGGCGGCGGTGATCAGCGACGCGCTCTCCGTGGCCAACGTCTCCTCCCGGTCCATCGGCTACGTGGAGGCGCACGGCACCGGCACCAGCCTGGGCGATCCCGTGGAGGTGGCCGCCCTCACCCGCGCCTTTCACGCGCACACGCCGGACACCGGCTTCTGCGGGCTGGGCTCGCTCAAGACCAACGTGGGCCACCTGGACACCGCCGCGGGGGTCGCCGGGCTCATCAAGGCCGCGCTGGCGGTGCGCGACGGCGTCGTCCCCGCCTCCCTGCACTTCACCCGGCCGAACCCGAAGCTGGAGATCGAGCGGAGCCCCTTCTACGTGGTCGGCGAGACGACGCCGTGGCGGGGGGCGTCGCCCCGGCGCGCGGGGGTGAGCTCGTTCGGCATCGGCGGGACCAACGCGCACGCCGTGCTGGAGGAGCCGCCGCGCCGTCCGTCCCGCGAGGGCACGCCGCGGCCGGTGCAGCTGGTCGTCCTCTCGGCGAAGACGGAGACGGCGCTGCAGGCGGCGCGGCGCAACCTGGCGGACTTCCTCGACAGGAATCCGTCCACCGACCTGGCGGACGCCGCCTTCACCCTGCAGGCCGGCCGCACCCCGTTCGACTGGCGGATGGCGGTCCCCGCCTCGTCCGTTCCCGAAGCGGTGGACGCCCTGCGCGCGGCCGTGGGCGTCCGCGCGGGGGAGGGCAGGGCGGTCGCCTTCCTCTTTCCCGGCCAGGGCGCGCAGCACGTGCGGATGGCGGCCGGCGTCTACGCGACCGAGCCCGTCTTCCGCGAGGCGCTGGACCGCTGCGCGGAGCTCCTGCGCGCCGAGCTGGGCTTCGGCCTGCGCGACGTGCTGTACCCGCGCGCCGGTGCGGAAGAGGCCGCCGCGGCGCGGTTGGGGCAGACCGCGGTGACGCAGCCGGCGCTCTTCGCGGTGGAGTACGCGCTCGCGCAGCTGTGGACGAGCTGGGGCGTGCGGCCGGAGGCCATGCTGGGCCACAGCGTGGGCGAGCTGGTGGCGGCGTGCCTGGCCGGCGTCTTCTCGCTGGAGGACGCGGTCCGCCTGGTGGCCGCGCGCGGCCGGCTGATGCAGTCGCTCCCGCCCGGGTCGATGCTCGGCGTCCACCTGCCGGAGGCCGAAGTGCTCCCGCGGCTGCCGCAGGGCGTCTCGCTGGCGGCGGTGAACGGCCCCGCCACCTGCACCGTCTCCGGGCCGACGGAGGCCGTGCGGGCGTTCGAGGAGGCGCTGCAGGCGGAGGGCGTGGAGGTGCGGCGGCTGCACACCTCGCACGCGTTCCACTCCGCGATGATGGACCCGATCCTGGATCCGTTCCGCGAGCTGGTGCGGCGCGCCGGGCCGCGCGCGCCGGAGCTGCCGTACGTCAGCAGCCTGACGGGGACGTGGATCACGCCGGAGGAGGCGGCGGACGCGGACTACTGGGCGCGCCAGCTCCGCCACCCCGTCCGCTTCGCCGCGGGCGTGGAGACGCTGCTGCAGGCGGCGGAAGACACCGTCCTGCTGGAGGTGGGCCCCGGCCGCACGCTGGGGACGCTGGTGCCGCGGGGCGGGCCGCACGCCGTGGTCGCCTCACTGCCGCACCCCCGCGACGCCGGCGCCGACGCGCGCACGCTGGCGGACGCCGTGGGCCGCGCCTGGAGCGAGGGCGTGGCCATCGACTGGCGCGCGTACGCCAGGGGCCGCGGCGGCCGCCGCATCCCGCTCCCCACCTACCCGTTCGAGCGCCGGCGCTACTACCTGGAGGCGCCCCGCGGCGGCCCGTCCGCCGTCATCGAGCTGCCGGTGCCCGCCGTGGAAGCCCTCGCATCCTCCGGCGATTCCGCACAGCCCGCCGTGAACGGCCGCGCGCACCTGCGCACCGCCTACGTGGAGCCGCGGAACGAGCTGGAGGAGGCGGTCGCCGCCGTCTGGCGGGAGATGCTGGGGCTGGAGACGGTGGGGGTGGAGGACGACTTCTTCGAGCTGGGCGGGCACTCGCTGCTGGGGACGCGGGTGATCGGGCGGCTGCGGCTGCAGTTCGGGGTGGAGCTGAAGGTGGACGCCATCTTCCGCGCCCCCACCGTCGCCGCCCTCGCCCGCGAGATCGAGGACGCCGTGCTCGCCGCCGTGGAGGCGATGAGCGAGGAAGAGGCGCTGGAACTGGCGTGAGCTGGTGATGGAGTGATGGAGTGATGGAGTGATGGAGTGATGGAGTGATGGAGTGATGGAGTGATGGAGTGATGGAGTGAACGGGGCGGGTCCGGCGCGACCGCAGGCGCCCCCCTCCCCGGCCCTCCGCCACAAACAGCGTGGGGGAGGGAGAACGGCACCAACCTGCCGAAGCACAAGCGAAGTTCTCCCCCTCTCCTCGCGCAGTTTGCGAGGGGAGGGGCCCCCGCGGACGCAGTGAGATGCCTGTCGTCCCGGTTCGATGTCCCGCGGAGCCCACGCCGATGCAGCAAGGCGCATCAACACGCAAGGAAGCCGGAACCATGTCGATCGACGAGCTGACCGAACGCAGGGAAAGCCTGTCCGCGGCCAAGCGCGCGGTGCTGGCCAGGCTGCTGCGCACCGGCATCAAGTCCGACGCGCCCGCCGCCGGCGCCATCCCGCCCCGCGACCCCGCCGCGCCGGCGCAGCTCTCGGCCGCGCAGCAGCGGCTCTGGTTCCTGCACCAGATGGAGCCCGGGAGCGCGGCGTTCAACATCCCGCTCCTCCTGCGGCTGCGCGGGCCGCTGGAGGTCCCCGCGCTGGAGCTCGCGCTGGCGGAGATCGTCCGGCGGCACGAGGCGCTGCGCACCCTCTTCGTCCTCCGCGGCGCCGGGCCGGTGCAGCAGGTGCTGCCGCCCTCCGACCGCGTCCTGCCGGTCGACGACCTGCCGGCCGTCCTCGCGGAGGAGCGCCAGGCGGCCGTGCGTGCCTGGGCCACGCGCGAGGCCAGCGCGCCCTTCGACCTGGCGGCGGAGCCCGGGGTGCGCGCCCGGCTGCTGCGCGTGGCGGCGGACGAGCACGTGCTGGCGGTCATCCTGCACCACATCGTCAGCGACGGGTGGAGCACGGGGGTGCTCTATCGCGAGCTGGCGGCGCTGTACGGCGCCTTCACCCGCGGCGAGCCCTCGCCGCTCCCGCCGCTCGCCATCCAGTACGCGGACTACGCGGCGTGGCAGCGCGCGCGGCTGGCGGGGCCGGAGCACGCGCGGCAGGTGGAGTACTGGCGCGCCCGGCTGGCCGGCGCCCCCGTGCTCCTGGACCTGCCCACCGACCGCCCGCGCCCGGCGGTGCAGGGGACGGGCGGCTCCGCGCACCGCTTCCGCATCCCCCGCGACCTCCACGAGCGGCTCTCCGCGCTGGCCCGCGCGCAGGGCGCCACGCCCTTCATGGCGCTGGCCGCCGGCTGGGCCGCGCTGCTGCACCGCTGGAGCGGCCACGACGACGTGGTGGTCGGCACCCCGGTGGCCGGGCGCACGCACCCGCAGACGGAGCCGCTGATCGGCTTCTTCGTGCAGACGCTGGCGCTGCGGATGGACCTCTCCGGCGACCCGTCCTTCCGCGCCCTGCTGGGCCGCGTTCGCCAGACGACGGTGGAGGCGTACGCGCACCAGGAGGTGCCCCTCGACCAGCTGGTGGACGAGCTGAAGGTGGAGCGCAGCCTGAGCCATCCGCCCCTTTTCCAGGCGATGGTCGCGCTGCAGAACGCGTCCGGCGCCGGCCCGGAGCTTCCCGGGCTCCGCGTGGAGACGGTCGGTGCGGAGGTGGGCGCGGGGGAGGGGTACCTGGCGCTGTACATGGAAGAGGACGAGCGGGGGCTGGACGCCGTGCTCCAGTACCCCACCGACCTGTGGGACGCGGCGACCATCGGCCGGCTGGCGGCGCAGCTGCTCGCGCTGCTGGACGCCGCCGCCGCGGATCCCGGCGCGCGCCTCTCGCGCCTGCCGCTGATGTCGGACGACGAGCAGGCGCGGCTGGTGGCGGAGGCCGCCGGCCCCGGCCTGTCCCTCCCGGACCTTCCCGTCCACCGGCTGTTCGAGGCGCAGGCCGCCCGTATGCCGGACGCGGTGGCCGTGGAGGCGGAAGATGGCCCGCTCACCTACGGGGAGCTGGACCGGCGCGCCAGC
>DATAAG010000671.1:0-6395 GCA_036260235.1 Longimicrobium sp. | reverse complement strand
GCCCCGCAGCGGACACACGCTGCGGGGCCCCGCTGTTCTTTGAGACCACTGGATCCCGGCCCGGGGAGACCCGGGCGGCGCGAGCGCTTTGACCGACAGCTTGGCGGGCTCGCACCAGCAATCGGGAGTCGCCTAAAGCGTCGCGCGGGCCCGCCGTCCCTGTGACGGCGGGCCCGTATTCGTCGGTCCTCCCTTTCAACGCACCGAGAACCCTGATGAGCACCCTCCTGAGCGAGACCGAAGCCCCGGCGGCCGTCACCTACACCTTCACCTCCGAGTCCGTCTCCGAGGGCCACCCGGACAAGGTCTGCGACGCTATCGCCGACAGCATCCTGGACGCCTGCCTGGAGCAGGACCCGGCCAGCCGCGTCGCCTGCGAGGTGCTCGTCAAGGAAAGCAACGTGGTGCTCGCCGGCGAGATCACGACCCGCGCCCGGATCGACTACGACGCCGTCACCCGCCAGGCCATCCGCGAGATCGGCTACACCGACGCGGACCAGCCCTTCCGCGCCGACGACGTCAACATCATCTCCTTCCTCTCCGCCCAGGCGGGCGAGATCGCGCAGGGGGTGAACGCCGACACCAGCCTGTCCGGCGACCAGGGGGCGGGCGACCAGGGGATCATGTTCGGCTACGCGACGGACGAGACGCCGGAGTTGATGCCGCTCCCCATCCTGCTGGCGCACCGCCTGGCCCGCGTGCTGGCCGCGCACCGCAAGGCCGGCTCGGTGGCCTGGCTGCGCCCGGACAGCAAGACGCAGGTCTCAGTGGCCTACGAGGGGAACACGCCGGTGGCGGTGACGGACGTGCTGGTGAGCACGCAGCACACGGCCGACGTGGAGCGCGACACCATCAAGCACTTCGTGGCGACCACGGTGATCCCCGAGGCGCTGGGCGGCTGGTACCACGACGACCTGAAGATCCTGGTCAACCCGACGGGAAGCTTCGTCCAGGGCGGCCCGTCCGCCGACGCGGGCGTCACCGGCCGCAAGATCATCGTGGACACGTACGGCGGCGCGGGGCGGCACGGCGGCGGCGCGTTCAGCGGCAAGGACCCCAGCAAGGTGGACCGCAGCGGCGCGTACTTCTGCCGCTTCGTGGCGCGCGAGATCGTGAAGGCCGGGCTGGCGCGGCGGGCCGAGGTGCAGGTGGCGTACGCCATCGGCATGGCGCAGCCGGTGTCGGTGAAGGTGGACACCTTCGGCACGGGCGACGCGGCGGCGGCGGCGGAGTTCGTGAAGGCGGGCTTCGACTTCCGCCCGCGCGCCATCATCGAGCGGCTGAACCTGCTGCGCCCCATCTACCGCCTGACGACCAACTACGGCCACTTCGGCAAGCCGGAGCTGCCCTGGGAGGGGTGAGCGAACCCTTCGCGCGGAGAGCGCGTACGAGAGGACACGCGCGGCACGGCGCCGCGCGTCCACCGATGCAGAGCGAACCGAGAGCCTGAAGACGATGGCCACGCGCCCCGCCGCCACCATGTGCATGTGCTGCATGTGCGTCCCTCCCCCGGGAGAGACGGACGGGCGCGCGCGTGCACGCACACCGCACGGCAGCGCGAGATAGGCCGGAGCACAGGCTCGGCAGATCCAACCCCGCCCGGCCCTCTCCCCGCGAGAGGGCCGGGCTGTTTTCTTTCCAGCGGACCACGCACGGAGAAACGGCAGATGAGCATCATCGACGAGACCACCACCCGGCTGGGACTGGGCACCCGCGCCGTGCACAGTGCGCAGGAGATCGCCGACCCCGCCACCAACGCCCGCGCCGTGCCGATCTACGCCACCACGTCGTACGTGTTCAACGGGCCGGAGCACGCCGCCAGCCTGTTCGGGCTCAAGGAGTTCGGCAACATCTACACGCGCATCATGAACCCCACCACCGACGTGTTCGAGCGGCGGATCGCGGAGCTGGAGGGGGGCACGGCGGCGGTGGCGGTGGCCAGCGGCCAGGCGGCGCAGACGCTGGCGCTGCTGAACCTGGCGCAGGCGGGCGACGGCATCGTCGCCTCGTCCTCGCTGTACGGCGGCACCTTCACGCTCCTCAAGTACACGCTGGGGCGGCTGGGCATCACCACGCGCTTCGTGGACGGCAACGATCCGCAGGCGTTCGCGGACGCCATCGACGAGACCACGAAGGCGGTGTACGTGGAGACGATCGGCAACCCGCGGCTGGACGTGCCGGACTTCCGCGCCATCGCCGACGTGGCGCACGCGGCGGGGGTCCCCGTGGTGGTGGACAACACCTTCGCCACGCCCTTCCTCTTCCGCCCGATCGAGCACGGGGCGGACGTGGTGCTGCACTCTGCCACCAAGTGGATCGGCGGGCACGGGACGTCCATCGGCGGCGTGGTGGTGGACGGCGGGACGTTCGACTGGGCCGGCGAGCCGCGCTTCCGGAGCTTCTACGTGGACCCGGAGCCGGCGTACCACGGGCTCAGCTTCGCGCCCACCTTCGGCACCATCGCCTTCGCCATCCGGCTGCGGGTGCTGCTGCTGCGCGACGTGGGCGCGGCGCTCAGCCCGTTCAACTCCTTCCTCTTCCTGCAGGGGCTGGAGACGCTGCACCTGCGCATCCAGCGCCACGCGGAGAACGCCCTGGCCGTCGCGCGCTTCCTGGAGGGCCACCCCGCGGTCACGTGGGTCAGCTACCCGGGGCTGGAGTCGCATCCCACCCACGAGGCGGCGAAGCGCTACCTGACCGGCGGGTTCGGCGGGGTGCTGACCTTCGGGGTGCTGGGGGGCGAGGCGGCCGCGAAGCGGGTGATCGCGGAGAGCAAGCTCTTCTCCCTGGTCGCCAACGTGGGCGACGCGAAGAGCCTGGTCATCCACCCCTGGAGCACCACGCACGAGCAGCTGGAGGACCGGGAGCGCATCGCCGCCGGCGTCACGCCGGACCTCGTCCGCCTGTCGGTGGGGATCGAGGACGTGGACGACCTGCTCCGCGACCTGGACGGGGCCCTGCGCGCGGCGGCCGGGCTATGAGCGCCGGTCCCCTGGTCATCAAGTTCGGCGGCACCTCGCTGGGCTCGCCCGCGCGCATCCGGCGGGCGGCCCGGCGGGTGGCGGCGCACCTCCGCCGCGGCCGCGCCGTGGTCGTCGTCGCGAGCGCGATGGGGGACGCGACGGACCGCATCGTCCGCCTGCTGTCCTCCGTGGGCGGGGGGCGGCCGGACGGCCGCGAGGCGGACCGCGCGCTCGCCACGGGCGAGGACCTGTCCGCCGCGCTCCTGGCGGCGGCGCTGGCGCGCCTCGGCGTCCCCGCCCGCAGCCTGCGCGGCGGGGAGGCGGGGATCCGCGCGGAGGGCGGGTTCTGCGGGGGACGGATCGAGGAGGTGGATCCCGCGCCCCTGCGCCGCCTGCTGGCCGCGGGGACCGTCCCCGTGGTCGCCGGCTTCCAGGCCGCGCGCGGGGACGGCGAGACGGTCACGCTGGGGCGCGGCGGATCGGACACCTCCGCCGTGGCGCTGGCGGCGGCGCTCGGGGCGGAGTGCCACGTCGTCACCGACGTGGCCGCCGTGCACGACCGCGACCCCCGCCTCCACGCGGACGCGCGGCCGATCCGCGAGCTCGATCCGCTGGCGCTGGTGGTGCTGGCGGAGGGCGGGGCGGCGATCGTCCACCCTTCCGCCGCGCGGCTGGCGCTGGAGCGCGGCGTGACGCTGCGCGTCTACCACCACCGCGCGCCGCTCTCCGGCCGCGGCGGCACGATCGTGCGCGCGGCGCCGGCGCTGGAGGCCGCATGAGCCGCGAGCGGCGCTACCAGTTCATCGGTGAGCTCGCGCTGGAGAGCGGAGACGTGCTGCACGGCGTGGTGCAGGCGTACCACCTGGACGGCGAGCTGAACGAGGCCCGCGACAACCTGGTGCTCGTCGTCCACGCGCTCACCGGCTCCTCCGACGCGGCCGGCGCCTGGTGGCGCGATGTCATCGGCCCGGGAAAGGCGATCGACACGGACCGCTTCGCCGTGCTCTGCCCCAACCTGCTGGGGTCGTGCTACGGGACCACGTGGGAGGGGGCGGACACGGCGGCGAACAGCGAACAGAGAACCGGGAATGGCCGGCAACGGCAGGGGGAGCCGACGGATCGGCACGGAGCAGCGGGCGGCTGGCCCCCCATCACCGCGTGCGACCAGGCGCGGCTGATCCAGCGGCTGGTGGACGAGCTGGGGGCCGCCTCCGTCGCGCTGGCGACCGGCGGGTCGCTGGGCGGGATGGTGGCGATGGAGTGGGCGGCGCAGAACCCGGACCTGCCGCGCGCCACGGTGATCTTCGCGGCGCCGGCGGCGCACACGGCGCACGCCATCGCCTGGAACCACATCCAGCGGCGGGCGATCGAGGCCGCGGGGGAGCAGGGGCTGGAGATCGCGCGGATGGTGGGGATGATGACCTACCGCACGGCGGAGGAGCAGGCGCAGCGCTTCGGGCGGGAACGCACGGAGGAGGGCGGGTGGCAGGTGGGATCGTACCTGGACCACCACGGGCGCAAGCTGCGCGGCCGCTTCACCGTCCGCAGCTACCTGGCGCTGATGGGGGCGATGGACTCGCACGACGTGGGCGCCGGCCGCGGCGGGGCGGCGGCGGCGCTGGCGCGGATCGCGGGACGGCTGATCGGCGTCGGCATTCCCGGCGACCTGCTGTACGGCGTGGACGACGTGCGGGCGTGGACGGAGCCGGCGGGCGCGGAGTACCGGGAGATCCGGTCCGTCCACGGCCACGACGCCTTTCTGCTGGAGGCCGCGCAGGTCTCCGCCATCCTGGGAGACGCGCTGCGCGCCGGCGAGCCGGGCGGGGGTTCGGGCGGGTGACGCGTGGAGCGCGGGTGCGCGTCGCGAGCCATGGATCCGTACCCGCCATCCCCGCGCCGGCGCGAACGAATTCGCCGCCTGCGAAACCGGATCAGGAAGCCGTGCAGTCCGCCTCCAGGAGCGAATCAAATCGCCGCTGGAACATCGCGAAGTCCGCCTGCGCGGACTGCACCGCGGCCGTCCAGGATGAGGGCCGGCGAGGAGCAGGAGCGTACATCGAAACATCGAAAAACGGCCGCGGCGCGGCACACACGCCCACCGCGGCACGGAACGATAGAGACATGAGCACGGCACTGAAGACCGAGCAGGAGGGGCGCGTCCG
Organism: Longimicrobium sp.; assembly: GCA_036260235.1. Classification (GTDB taxonomy): domain Bacteria; phylum Gemmatimonadota; class Gemmatimonadetes; order Longimicrobiales; family Longimicrobiaceae; genus Longimicrobium. The sequence continues at coordinate 1,270 of DATAAG010000671.1, read as the reverse complement.
CGTTCCCGCGGCGGCCCGCGGCGTCCGCACGGTGCGCGTGGCGCTGGCGGGGTGCGGCACCGTGGGCGGCGAGCTGGTGCGCATCCTCCACCACGCCGCGGACGAGATCCGCCTGCGCCACGGGCTGCGCTTCGAGCTGGTCCGCGTCCTGGTCGCCCACGCGGGCCGCCCGCGGCCGCACGAGCTGGACCACGCGCTGCTGACGACGGAGCTGGACGCGTTCCTGGACGCGGCCGCGCAGGCGGACGTGGTGGTGGAGGCGATCGGCGGGATCGATCCCGCGCGGGCGATCGCGCGCGCGGCGCTGGGGCGCGGCAAACGGCTGGTGACCGCCAACAAGGCGCTGGTCGCCGCGCACGGGCCGGAGCTGGTGGCGCTGGGGCGGCGGCACGGGGGACGGCTGGACTTCGAGAGCGCGGTGGCGGGCGGCATTCCGGTCGTCCGCACGCTGCGCGAGCCGCTGTCGCTCACCGGCATCCGCGCCGTGCGCGGCATCCTGAACGGCACGACGAACTACGTGCTGAGCCGGCTGGAGGACGGGTGGACCTTCGCGGACGCGCTGGCGGAGGCGCAGGCGCGCGGCTTCGCCGAGGCCGACCCGTCGCGCGACCTGAGCGGCGAGGACGCGGCGGACAAGCTGCGCATCCTGGCGTGGCTGGCGTTCGGCGTGGAGCCGGCGCGGCTGGAGGTGCGCCGCCGTGGCCTGGGCGACGTCCCGGAGCGGCTGGCCCGCACCGCGCGCGCGCTGGACGGCGCGGTGCGCTTCGTGGCGGAGGCCGCGCGGCTGCCGGAGGGGGTGGCGGCCAGCGTGGAGCCGGTGCTGGTCGCCGCCGGCTCGGAGCTCGCCCGCACGCGGGACGAGCAGAACCTGGTGGTGGTGGACAGCCGGTGGAACGGGCGGATCGCGCTGGGCGGCCCCGGCGCCGGCGGCGGGCCCACGGCCAGCGCCCTGCTGGGGGACATGGTGCGCGCCGCGAAGCGACAGCGCTCGCCCGGCCTCTCGGCCGCGCCCGCCATCCCCGACCGGCGCGCGCACGCCTGGGCCGTGGGGGTGGACCGCGGTGGCGGCGCGCAGGAGACGCTGGGGCGCACGCTGCAGCGCGCCGGCATCGGCAGCGCGCGGATGGCGTGGGCCGAGGGCGTGGTGGCGGCGCGCACGGAGCCGGTGCCGTGGGCGCGCGTCAGCCTGGCCGTGCGCGCGCTGCAGGCGCAGGGGCTCCCGTCCGCCGTCCTGCGGGTGGACGTGGACGCGTAGCCGCGGAGCCGCCGG
>DATAAG010000670.1:0-3473 GCA_036260235.1 Longimicrobium sp. | reverse complement strand
GCCCCGCCAGCGCGCGCTCCGCGTGGGCCAGCGCCGCCTCCAGCCGCTCCCGCTCTCCCCCGGCCCCCGGCAGCCCCGCCGCCTGCAGCGCCACCCAGCCGCGGGCGACGGTGGGGCGCTCCCAGCGCGGCGCCTGCGCCTGGGCCGCGGCCAGCAGCGAGTCCGCCCGCGCCAGCAGCGCCAGGGCGGAGCCGGCGTCGCGCAGGTCCGCGGAGCGCACCACCGCCTCGGCGTCGGTCCGCAGCTGCTCCGCGCGCAGCACCGCGTCCAGGGCGCGCGCGCTCCCCGCCTCCTCCCGCGCCTGGCGCAGCCGCAGCTCGCGGCCCAGCCGCCGCCGCAGGGCGCTCGCCACCTCCTGCGAGAGCTCGTCCTGCAGCGCCAGCACCTGGTCCAGCGGGCGCACCACCACGCGGCTGTCCAGGTGCGCCAGCGTCTGCGCGTCCACCAGCTGCACCGCCAGCCGCACGCTGTCGCCGGTGCGCTGCACGCTCCCCTCCACCACGCTCCCCACCCGCAGCCGCGCCACCACGCTGTCCAGCGGCATCGTGCCGCCGCGGTACGGCTTCACGCCGTTGCGCGACACCACCTGCAGCGCCTGCACCTGGCTCAGCTCGTGGATCAGCGACTCGGTGAGGCCGGCGGCCAGGTACTCCAGCGAGCCGCCGGCGCTGTGGTCGTCGAAGTAGAGGACGGCGATCCGGTGCGGGTCCAGCCGCGCGGCGGCCGGCTCGCGGGCGCGCAGCAGCCCCGCCGCACCGGCCGCGGCAAGCACGACGGCACCGGCCGCCGCGGCCCACCGCCATCCCCGTCTCCGCGCGGCGGAGGGTGCCGGCAGGGCGGAGAGGGAGGGGCCGGCCGCGGCGGCGCGCGCGGGCTGCGGCCGCGGATCGGGCCGATGCGGAGCGGGATGATCGGGATGCGGATCGGCCTGGCGCGCATCCGGATCGGCGGCGGCGCGCGTGTCCGGCCCCTGGTGCCGATCCGGATGCGGACCAGAACCCACCTCCGGACCGGGATCGGCCGGGGGAACGATGGGCGGCGGCGCGGGGCGCGGGGGCAGGGGGACGGTCTCCGCGCGCAGGCGGTCCACCAGCGCCGCCAGCTCCGGGTCCAGCCCCACGCCCAGCTCCTCCCGCAGAAAGGCGGCGTGCGCCTCCGCGTGGCGCAGCGCGGCCGCGGCCTCGCCGCCGCGGCCCAGGGCGGCCACCAGGCGCAGCGCCACGCGCGAGCTGTACGGGTCGTGCGCCGCCAGCCGCCGCCACCACGCCGCCGCGCCCAGCGGGTCCCCCGCCGCCTCCGCCGCTTCCGCCAGCGCCTCCACCGCCCCGGCAAAGGCGCGCGCCAGCCGGTCGCGCTCCTCCTCCGCCCAGCGCTCGAACTCCGGCGCGCCCTCCACGTAGAACGCGTCCAGGAACGGGCCGCGGTACAGCTCCACCGCCTCCCCGCGCCGCCCCTCGCGCAGGGCGCGCTCGAACGCCTCGACGTCGCTTTCCACCCGCGCCGGGTCCAGCGCCACCTCGCTTCCCGCCCCGGCGAAGATCTCCCCCAGCTCCCGCCGCAGCACGTACAGCGACTCGGAAAGGGTATGGCGCGCGGACTCCGGCGGGTGCTCGGGCCAGAGCAGCGTCATCAGCCGCTCCCGCCCCACCGGCCGCCCGCGCGCCGCCGCCAGCACCGCCAGCAGCGCCAGCCGCCGCCGGTACGCGGCGCGCCCGGTGACCGGGGCACCGTCCCGGCGGATGACGGGCGTGCCCAGCAGCAGAAGGGAGACGGCGGGGGAATCGGGATCCATCGCGGTGGCGGAAAACGTTGGGAGACAAGCCCATGGATAACCGTCGCGCGGCGGGCGGGCAAGCATCAATGCCGGGCGGATGACGTGCCGCGCGGGTGTTTGACGCGAACGCGGACAGGGCTTTGAAGGGCGCAGGCCATCGTTCCGCCCGCGTCCCGGAAACGCCGGGGCCGCGCACCGATCGTCACGGCCGCACAGGGGAGGAAGCGATGGCCACCACGTCCATGCAGTTCGGAGAGCTGGAGCTGGCGTTCACCACCGACATGAAGTTCCGGTGGAGCAGCGAGAAGAGCGACGCCAAGTACAAGGGCGCGTTCTACCACCCCGTTCCACCCTCGGGCTTCTACGCGCTGGGGAGCGTGGGGGTGGACTACTTCGGCGACGACGGCAACGTCGCGGCGCTCTGCGTCAGGGGCACCGTGGGCGCCGCCGGCAGCGGCGCGCCGCTGGCCCGCCCCGCCGGGTACGAGCGCATCTGGCGCAACAAGGGGATGAACAGCAAGTACGGCGGCGCGTGCTGGCGCCCCATCGCCCCGTCGGGGTACGTGGCGCTGGGGCACGTGTTCGGGAGCGACCAGGACACCGCGCCCTCCACCAGCGACATCGTCTGCGTGCGCAAGGACCTGGCGCACGTGGCGTACGCCGGCGAGTTCATCTACAGCGACAAGAACTCGGACGCGGACCACGACTTCAGCGCCTGGCGGGTGGCCGCCCCGGTGTACGACGGCGACCAGACCGGCCTCCTCGCCTCGCTGGGGTTCGTGGGCGTGGGCTCGCACACGGTGCCCACCTCCGACGCCGCGCTCTGGGTGCTGAACCTGCCGTTCCCGGTGGAGACGTACGCCTCGCCGGAGATGCCCGAGCTCACCGGGTACACGGACCCGGGCGACTACACCGAGCCCGTCACCGACCGCATCGTCTACGTGCCCTTCACCTCCGTCGTGGACACGGAGCCGGTGGACAGCACGGGCGAGAAGGTGACCGTGGGGTGGCAGGTGTCGCACACGCCGTTCTACACCGTGCGCCGCGAGGCGAACTACCACGCCATCGTCCACTACTGGAACACCGGCAAGACGCAGCAGACCTCGCCTCCCAAGACCACCACCGTGGGGGTGAGCGAAGACACCAGCAAGACGTACAGCGTGGAGACGGGGATCGAGGTGGGGTTCGAGGTGGGCGTGGACGTGGGGGTGGAGGCGCAGGTGTCGGCCAAGCTGAGCGTGCTGCTGGGCTTTTCGCAGACGGTCTCGGTGGGCGAGTTCCGGGAGTCGTCGGTCACCTTCTCCATCGAGGTGGCGCCGCAGACGTCGGGGGTGCTGTACGCGGCCAGCTACACCCTGCGCCTGCACCGCGCCGACGGCACCGAGGTGGGCGGCGGCCTGACGTTCGACGAGCCGGACTCGTACCTGGCGCTCCAGTACCCGCCGGCGGAGTCGGCGGAGGAGTCGTCGGTCACCATCACCGCCATCGCGGCGGAGCCGGACGAGGCGCTCGCCTGACGATCGCTCCGCGGCATCCCGGCTCCGCTGTTTTCCGTCTGATACCGAATCCGGATAAACTGTCATTCTGAGGGAGGCGCCCCCCGGATCTTGCCGACCGCTCACGAGCATGCGCGCCGACCGAAGAATCTGTACGCTGGGCGGCAGGATCTCGCGGCCACGGTGAGTTCCCCGGACGATGT
>DATAAG010000669.1:0-2799 GCA_036260235.1 Longimicrobium sp. | reverse complement strand
GTCTCGGCTCGCTACGCTCGCCGAACGGGGCTTCAACTGCATCCAGTCCGCGCAGGCGGACTTCGTGAGCTTCCAGCAGCGGTTTCAACCACCCGGCGCGGAGTCCGGCTTCGACATCCCTCACCTCCTCACTCCATCACTCCCTCACTCCCTCACTCCCTCAGTCCCTCACTCCATCACTCCATCACCCCTCACCCTGCCTCGGCACGGGGCCCCCGTCTTGCATCCGCGCGCGCCTTCGCCGTTTGCGGACCCCTGGGACCCCGGACTGCGCGTGACCCACCGGCCCCACGCCACCCCGCCCGCGCCCACGGCGCCGGGCTCGCACTCCGCCGCCTTCCTGCAGCAGCTTCTGGACGCGGTGGAGCAGGCGGTCATCGCCACCACCCCCGAGGGAGAGATCGTCTACTGGAACCGCTGCGCCCAGCAGCTCTACGGCTGGCGCGCGGACGAGGTGGTGGGGCGCAACGTGGTGGACGTGATGCCCGCGGAGCTCTCGCGCGAGCAGGCCGCGGAGCTGATGGAGCGGTTGCGGGCGGGGGAGCGCTGGGAAGGCGAGTTCCGCGTGCGCCGCCGCGACGGCTCGGCCTTTCTGGCGTGGGTGGCGGACCTGCCCATCCGGGACGACCACGGGCGCGTGGTGGGGATCGTCGGCATCTCCACCGACCTCACCACGCGCAGGGAGACGGAGGCGGCGCTGGACCGCGCCGAGGCAGAGGCGCGCCGCGAGCGCGAGCGGCTGTGGACCATCTTTCGCCACGCGCCCGCGGCCATGGCGCTGGTGCGCGGGCCGGAGCACGTCTTCGAGATGGCCAACACCGCGTACGTGCGGCTGGTGCAGCGCGAGGTGGTGGGGCGTTCCGTCCGCCAGGCCTTTCCGGAACTGGAGGGGCAGGGCATCGTGGAGATGCTGGACGACGCCTGGCGCACCGGGCGCGCGCAGGTCACCATCGAGCGGCGGGTGCGGATGGCCGGCGGGGATGGGCGCATCTTCGAACGGTTCTTCGACTTCGCCCTGCAGCCCCTGCCCACGGCGGAGGGGCGCCCCGACCTCATCCTCATCCAGGCCGCCGAGGTCACCGGGCAGGTGCACGCCCGCCGCTCCGCGGAGCTGGCCCGCGCCGCCGCGGAGGAGGCCAACCGCGCCAAGAGCCAGTTCCTGGCCAACATGAGCCACGAGATCCGCACGCCCATCAACGCCATCACGGGCTACGCGGAGCTGCTGGAGCTGGAGATCGGCGGCCGGCTCACCGCCCAGCAGCGGCACCAGGTGGAGCGGATCCGCGCCAGCAGCGGGCACCTGCTCACCCTGGTGAACGAGGTGCTGGACCTGGCGAAGGTGGAGTCCGGGCAGATGACGGTGCAGCGCGAGCAGATCTCCGCCGCCGAGGTGCTGGCGGATGCGCTCTCGCTGGTGCAGCCGCTGGCCACCCGGCGCGGCCTGCGCCTGCACGGCGACTTCGCCGGGGGCGGGGACGCCGCGTTCCTGGGGGACGGCGACCGCGTGCGGCAGATCCTGGTCAACCTGCTCTCCAACGCGGTCAAGTTCACGGAGCCCGGCGGCCGCGTGAGCGTGCGCGCCACCGTCGCCGCCGGGCCGGACGACGGCGCGCGGCTCCCCGGTCCGGGGCCCTGGGTGCGCATGGACGTGGAGGACACGGGGATCGGCATTCCGCCGGAGCGCCTCTCCACCATCTTCGACCCGTTCGTGCAGGTGGACGCCAGCTACACCCGCGAGGCCGGCGGCACGGGGCTGGGGCTCACCATCAGCCGGCGGCTGGCGCGGCTGATGGACGGCGACCTGACGGTGCGCAGCACGCTGGGCCGCGGCTCGTGCTTCAGCGTGTGGCTCCCCGCCGCGCCGGAGACGGAGCCGGCGGAGGCGGCGCGCCGCTGGCCCAGCGGCCCGCGCGAGCTTCCCGGCCTGGGCGACGTGGGGCGGGCGCTGGCGCGCGTGGCGGAGCCGGCCGTGGTGGAGCTGAGCCGCCGGCTGCAGGAGGACCCGGCGCTTTCCCGGGCGCGGCACACGGAGCCCGTGCTGCTGCAGGACCACACCGCCACCTTCCTGGTGGACATCGGCCTGGCGCTGGTGGCGCTGGACGAGGCGGGCGGCGAGCCCGAGCTCATGCGTGACGGTACGGAGATCCAGCGGGTGATCGCGGCCCGCCACGGGGCGCAGCGCGCGCGGCTGGGGTGGGAGGAGGACGAGGTGCGGCGCGAGCACCAGCTGCTGCGCGAGGTGGTGGGGCCGCTGGTGCGCGAGCAGGTGGCGCACGTGCCGCCCGCCGACGTGGAGGTCGCCCTGGGGGTGCTGGAGCGCCTTCTCCAGCAGGCGGAGCGGGTGAGCCTGCGCGGGTTCCGCCACGCCCGCGAGCACGGATGAGGAGGTGATGGAGTGATGGAGTGATGGGGTGATGGAGTGATGGGGTGAACGCGGTGATGGGGGTGAGGGTCGACAGTCCTGGGCTGATTCTCGATCGGCAATGGGGGCCCGCGGGATCATGGAGGGCGACGCAGCATCCCGGCCTGAGCGGGTGAACCCGCCGCAACGACCGCGGAAAGCCCCGCAAACGGCGCGGGGCTTCAACTGCCAACGGCGCGAGAGTCGCCACGCTCACGCGAGTCGCGGCAACAGTCCGCGCAGGCGGACTTTGCGATTTTCCAGCGGCGAATTATGCTCTTTGCTTCTCTGATCCGGTAATCCGCTCGAGGATCCCCGGTGCTGGCGGTCCGGTGTTGTCCGCGAAGGCGGACAGCGTGTAGTCGTTGCGGCGACTTTAGTCGCTGGACGGCGGTCGC
>DATAAG010000668.1:0-1542 GCA_036260235.1 Longimicrobium sp. | reverse complement strand
AACCCTCCCCCGCAAACTGCGCGGGGGAGGGAGAACGGCGACAGAATCGACGTGGCGCGGTCGAATTCTCCCCTCTCCGCGAGGAACGAGCGGGGAGGGGCCGGGGGAGGGGCCCCCGGCGGACGCAGGCGGATTCCGGCGTGGCGCGATCGAAGTTCTCCCCCTCCCCCGGGGTTGGGGGAGGGGGCCGGGGGGAGAGGGCTCCCCGCGGACGCAGTGAGATGCGGGCCGAATCGCGCCGACCCGGGACCATCCACCGCGACGGCACCAGGCGGCACTGGACACTGGGCACTAGGCACTAGGCACTAGGTACTTCTTCTGATGTCGCTCGACGAGATCACGGACCGCAAGGGAGCGCTCTCCCCGGCCAGGCTGGCGCTGCTGGAGCGGCTCAAGCGGGGCGGCCTGGCCGTCGCGCCCGCCGCGGACGCCATCCGCCCGCGCGGCGGCGACGCCCCCGCGCCGCTGAGCCACGCGCAGCAGCGCATCTGGTTCCTGCAGCGCATGGAGCCGGAGAGCACCGCCTTCAACATCCCCCAGACGCTGCGCCTGCGCGGCACCCTGGACGCGGAGGCGCTGGACCGTGCCCTCGTCGGCGTGGTCCGCCGCCACCACGTGCTGCGCACCGTCTTCCGCCTGCAGGACGACGAGGCGGTGCAGGTGGTGATGCCCGCCCCCGCCACCCTCCTGCGCGTGGAAGACGCCGCCGGCGCGGACCTCGAGGCCGAGATCCGGCGGCGGATGGCGGCGGAGGCGCAGTGGAGGTTCGACATCGAGCAGGGCCCGCTCTTCCGCGCCACGCTCGTCCGCTTCGCCGCGGACGACCACCTGCTCCTGCTCACCATGCACCACCTGGTGACGGACGGGTGGAGCCTGGGCGTGCTGTACCGCGAGCTGGGGACCCTCTACGCCGCCTTCCTGCGCGGCGAGCCGTCGCCGCTGCAGCCGCTGCGCATCCAGTACGCCGACTTCGCCGCCTGGCAGCGCGGCCACCTGGCCGGCCCGGCGATGGAGCGGCAGCTGGCCTTCTGGCGCCAGGCGCTGCAGGGCGCCCCCGCGCTGCTGGAGGTGCCCACGGACCGCCCGCGCCCGGCGGTGCAGGGGACCGCCGGCGCCGCCCGTCCCGTCCTGGTCTCCCGCGAGGTGCGCGAGCGGCTGGCGAACGCGGCGCGCGCGGAAGGCGCCACGCTCTTCATGGCGCTGATGGCCGGGTGGGCCGCGCTCCTGGGCCGCTACGCCCGCCAGGACGACATCGTCGTCGGCACTCCCGTCGCCGGGCGGACGCGGGAGGAGTCGGAGCCGCTGATCGGCATCTTCCTCAACACCCTGGCGGTGCGCGTGGACCTGCGCGGCGACCCCACCTTCCGCCAGCTGCTGGGCCGCGTGCGCGAGGCGACGGTGGGCGCCTTCGCCAACCAGGACGTGCCCTTCGAGCGGCTGGTGGAGGCGCTGCAGGTGCCCCGCGCGCTCAGCCACTCGCCCGTTTACCAGGCGATGCTGACGCTGCAGAACGCGTTCGGCGCGCCGCTCACGCTGGAAGGG
>DATAAG010000667.1:0-9353 GCA_036260235.1 Longimicrobium sp. | reverse complement strand
CGGGTGAAGAAAAAGGGTCCGCCGGAATTCCGGCGGACCCTTCCGCGGCCTGCGGGTGCCGCGCCCGCGCTACTCCGCGGCGAAGACCAGGGTGACCTCCGGCGCGTTCGGCTGCGGCCGCCAGGTGACCTGCATCCTGCCGCCGGGGAGCATCCGCCCCCGCAGGGCGTTCGGCCCGTCGCCGAAGACGTAGCTCTGGCCCGCGAAGTCGTAGTGGTACGTGCCCGAGGCGCCCAGGCCGGCCTGCACGACGGAGGTGTTCCCGTAATAGATCCACGTGCCGATCACCAGCTCGAACCGGTAGCCCGCCATCATCCTGAGCCGCCCCTCCGTGGCCTGTACCCGCATCGGCCTGCCGTCCTGGGTCGTCCCGGTGTACAGCGTGGTGGGCAGCGCCGAGTCGCCGACGGCCAGCAGCTCGCGCTCGGACCAGGTGGCGACGATGACGTGGGCCGAGGCCGACTTCCCCTCGCTGGTGGCGGTGATGACGGCGCTGCCGGCGGCGTGGCCGGTCACCCGCCCGGACGCGTTGACGCTCGCCACCGCCGGGTTGCTGCTGGCCCAGGTCACGGGGCGGTTCAGCACCAGGCCGTCGCTTCCGCGGGGCTGGGCGGTGAGCTGCAGCACCTCGCCCATCCCGATGGCCGCGGTGCGCGGCGACAGGTCCACCCACGCCACCAGCGACGGCACGAAGACGATCACCTGCGCGGACCGGCCCTCGACCGTGGCGGTGATGACCGCGTTCCCCATGGCCACCGCCTGCAGCATCCCGGTGGCGCTCACCCGCGCGACCGCGGGGTTGCTGCTCTCCCACGTCACCGCGCGGCCGGTGAGCGGCGTGCCGTCCGCCGCCCGGGCGATGGCGGTGAGCTGCAGCGTGGCGCCCGCCTGGAGGTCCACCGAGCCGCCCGGCTCCATCTCCACGCGGGCGACCGGGACGGCCAGGACGGTGAGGGTCACCTGCGCGCTGCGGCCCTCGCTGGCCGCGGTGACCACCACCGTGCCCACCGCGCGCGCCGTCAGCAGCCCCGTCGCGGAGACCGTGGCGACGTTCTCGTCGCTGCTCGTCCAGCTGACCGCGCGCCCGGCGAGCGCCGCGCCCGCCCGGTCCCGGGGAGTGGCGGTGAGCTGCATGGTGGCGCCGGCCGTCACGCTCGGCGCGGGGGCGGTGAGGTCCACCCGGGCCACCGCCGCGGGCGTGCCGGGGTCCGGCGCGGAGCCGGTGGCGCTGTCGCACGCCGCCAGCGCGGCGAGAAGGGTGAGCGCCCGGGCCAGGCCCATCCCGGTGCGCCGGCGGCGGGTGGTATCGATCGAGGCGTGCATCGTAGTCCCTGTGGTTGCGTGTGCCGTTCGGTTGCGGAAGGCGGCTGACCGCCCGGGCCGGGCCCGGTGGGGTCATGCGGCGCAAGCAACATCGCGGAACGGGGTTACGCCTGCGTCACCTGGCGCGTTATCTTACCGGTAACGCCCTCACGGACCCCTCTTTTCCATGATCCAGCTCGATACGCTCGGCACCCTGGACCTGCGGCGCGACGGCACCGAAGTCCGCTCGGTCCTGGCGCAGCCCCGGCGCCTGGCCCTGCTCGTCTACCTGGCCACCGCCACGCCGCGCGGCTTTCACAGCCGCGACCGGCTGCTCGCCCTGTTCTGGCCCGAGGCCGACACCGAGCACGCCCGCAACGCGCTGCGCCAGGCGCTCCACTACCTGCGCCGGTCGCTGGGGGAGGACGCCGTCGTGGGGCGGGGCGACCGGGAGGTGGGGGTCGATTTCGAGCTCCTGCGGTGCGACGCCGTGGCGTTCGACCAGGCGCTGGAGGAGGGGCGGGAAGAGGACGCGCTGGCGCTCTACCGGGGAGACTTCCTGGCGGGGTTCTTCATCGAGGATGCGCCCGAGGCCGCACGGTGGCTGGAGGACGAGCGGGACCGCCGCCGCCGCGCCGCGGTGCGCGCCGCCTGGAGGCTGGCGGAGCGCGAGCGGGCGCGGGGGGAGCAGCGGGCGGCGGTGCTCTGGGCCCGCCGGGCAATGGCGCTGGAGCCGAACGACGAGGCGTCGCTGCGGCGCCTGGTGGAGCAGCTGGACGCCGCCGCGGAGCCCGCCGCCGCGCTGGATGCGTACGCCGAGTTCGCGCAGCGGCTGCAGGCGGAGTTCGGGCTCTCGCCCGCCGAGGAGACGGTGCGGCTGGTGGAGGAGATCCGGACCCGGCGGAAAGCGGACGCCGCCGCCGTCCCCGCCTCCCCGCCGCCTCCCCCGGCGCCGTCCGCCCCCGCCCCACCGTCCTCCGCGGTGCAGACGCCCCCCGCCGCGGCCGTTCTGACCGCGCTCGAGCCCGTGTTCCGCGACGGGGACGGCGTGGAGGATCAGCCCGCCGTGGACCGTCAGCAGGGGGCCGGCAGGCTGCGTCCCCTGCCGCGCTCCGCCTGGCTCCGGCGCGCCGCGGTCGCCGCGGCGGCGGCCATCGTCCTGGCGGCGGGCGGGTGGCTCTGGCGCCGTTCCCCGCAGCCGGCGGCGGCTGCCGCCGCGGCGCCGGCCTCCATCGCCGTGCTGCCGTTCGCCAACATGACCGGGGACCCGGGGAAGGAGTACTTCTCGGACGGCATCTCCGAGGAGCTGCTGAACGTGCTGACGCGCGTCCCCGGCCTGCAGGTGGCCGCACGCACCTCGTCGTTCGCCTTCAAGGGAAAGGACGTGGGGATCGATTCCGTCGGCCGGGCGCTCAAGGTGGGGCACGTGCTGGAGGGAAGCATCCGCACCTCTGGCGACCGGGTGCGCATCACCGCCCAGCTGATCAACGCCCGGACCGGCTACCACCTCTGGAGCCAGACCTACGACCGGCGCCTGGACGACATCTTCGCCGTGCAGGACGAGATCGCGCACGCCATCGTGGCCGCCCTGCAGGTGGAGATGGGGGAGCCGGGAGGCGCCCTGGCGCGGGCGGAGACGAGCGACCCGGAGGCGCACGCGCTGGTGCTGCGGGGGGCGCACGAGATCCGCCTGGCGACGCGGGAAAGCCTGGAGCGCGCGGCGAGCTTCTACGAGGAGGCCATCCGCCGCGACCCCCGGTACGCCCGTGCCTACGCCGGGCTGGCCACCGCGTACATGTGGCAGGCGTACTTCGGCCACATCCCGCGGTCCGCCGGCTACACCCGCGCCCGCGCCACGGCGGAGCGGGCGCGGGCGCTGGACCCGGGGCTGGCGGAGGCGTACGCGGTGCTGGGGCGGATCGCGCAGTTCGACGGCGACTTCGCGGGCGCCGAGGCGCACTACCAGCACGCGCTGCGGCTGAACCCGCGGGACCCGCGGGTCTACTCGCGGCGTTCGGAGCTGCTGCGGCGCCAGGGCCGCTACGACGAGGCGATCGCTTCCGCCCGGCGCGCGACGGAGCTGGACCCGGTGTCTCCGGCGGCGTTCTCCGACCTGGCCACGGCGTACGCGGAGGCCGAGCGGTACCCGGAGGCGCTGGCGGCCAGCGAGGTGGCGCTCCAGTTCTCTCCGGATCATCCCGTGCTGCTGGGGAACCGCGCGCTCTGGTTCTCGGAGATGGGGCGCCACGCCGAGGCGGTGCGCGCCATCGAGTACGCCCGTGCCCGCGCCCCGGCGGAGACCTTCTCCAGGGGAATGCTCGCCTACGTGTACGCCCGCGCGGGACGGCGCGCGCAGGCGGACTCCGCGGTGCGGGCGGCGGAGGCCAGTCCGGGGGCGTCTCCCTACGGGCTCGCGAGCATCCACATGGTGCTCGGCAACCGGGACAGGGTGTTCGCGCTGCTGGAGCGGGCGGTGAAGGAGGAGCCGGAGCTGGCCGCCGGCCTGCGGACGGACGAAAGCTTCGCCGCGCTGCACGGCGACCCGCGGATGCAGGCCATCCTGCGCCGGCTTCCCCGGTGATCCTGATCCGGAAAAGAAAGGGCCTCCCGCAGAGTCAGCAGAGTGAGCAGAGTTGTCCCTTGCACCAGGCCAAACTCCGCTCACTCTGCTGACTCCGCGGGAGGTATTCTTTTTTCTTTTCTTTTTTCCTACGAGAGCACGCCCTGGTAGGCGCGCCAGTCCTCGAACACCTTGGCGGCGCCGCGCACCACGCAGGTGAGCGGCTGCTCGTCCAGGTGGATGGACAGCCCCGTCTCGCGCTCCAGCAGCTTGCCCAGGCCGCGCAGCTGCGCGCCGCCCCCGGTCATCACGATCCCCGCGTCGATGATGTCGGACGACAGCTCCGGCGGCGTGGTCTCCAGCGCGCGGCGCACCGCCGCGACGATGGCGTGCACGGGCTCCTGGATGCAGTCGCGGATCTCCTCGCTCCCCACCCGCACGGACTTGGGGATGCCGTTCACCAGGTCACGGCCGGTGACGTCCATCTCGCGCTCCTCGCCCAGCGGGTACGCGGAGCCGATCTGGATCTTCACCCCCTCCGCCGTGGCCTCGCCGATGAGCAGGTTCCGGCTCTTGCGCACGTAGGCCATGATGGCCTCGTCCATCTCGTTCCCCGCCACGCGGATGGAGGCGTCCGCCACGATGCCGGAAAGCGCGATCACGCCGATCTCGCTGGTCCCGCCGCCCACGTTCACCACCATCGACCCCCTGGGCGAGGTCACCGGCAGCCCCACGCCGATGGCGGCGGCCATCGGCTCGGAGATCAGGTACACCGCCTTGGCGCCGGCGCCGGTGACGGCGGCGCGCACGGCCCGCTTCTCCATCTCCGTGATTCCCGACGGCACGCCGATGACCACGGTGGGCTTGCTGCGAAAGAAGCCGCGGGGAAGGACGCGCTCCAGGAAGTGGCGCAGCATCAGGTCCGCCATGTCCACGTCGGCGATCACGCCGTCGCGCATGGGGCGCACGGCCACGATGCCCTCGGGCGTGCGCCCCAGCATGCGCTTGGCCTCCAGGCCGATGGCGCGCACGCTGCGCGTGTCGCGGTCCACGGCCACCACCGACGGCTCGTTGACCACCAGCCCGTGCCCCCGCACCTCGATGAGCGTGTTCGCCGTCCCCAGGTCGATCGCGATGTCCGCCACGCTGCCCCGTTCCTTCGTCTTCGTCTTTCGTGTTGCGATGCTTACGTTTGACGGAAATGTATCGCCTCCCCCGCCCGGGGCGAAACGGGGCGCCTCCCGCCGGCCCCCTCCCCTCGCAAACTGCGCGAGGAGAGGGAGAGAAATGCGACCGGGGCTCGGTGTTTCTCGACCGGCACCTCACTGCGTCCGCGGGGCCCCTCCCCCCGGCTCCCTCCCCGCTCGTTCCTCGCGGAGAGGGGGAGAACGGCAACGGCAACTGCGTCACGCTTCGCGTGGAGACCTCACCCCCGGCCCCTCTCCCGCAAACTGCGCGGGAGAGGGGAGTGGGTCCGTCGGGATCCGCCGTTCTCCCTTCCCCACGCAGTTGTGAGGAAAGGGCCGGGGAGGGGATGCCCGCGGACGCACCGCCGCTGCTTTCCCGCTCCGTGGCTGCGTCGGCCACCCCTCCCCCGAAGTTGGGGCCCGAAGTTGGGGGAGGGGTCGCCCGCCGTCGCGAGGAACGAGCGAAAGGCCGGGCGGGGGAGAGGGCCTCCCGCGCAACGGGCCGTGGGGGGAAGCTCGGCCTAAAATCGAATCTTCCATCCACACGCCGGCCCCGGCCAAAATCAAAACACCCCTCCCGCGGTGCCGCGGAAGGGGGGTGCGCACTTCACCATCCAGCGTCAGCCTGCCGCGCTACTCCACGCAGAAGGTGCGCAGGATGTGCTGCTGCGTGCCGACCATGCCGCTGCCGCTGGTGAGCCGGCGGTGGGCGGTGATGGAGCAGTGGTACGAGCACGAGCCGGTGTCGGCGTACGCGAAGTCGTGCGTCCCCGTCTCGCCCGCGGCGGCGGTCCACAGCACACCGTTGCCGGGGTCGTTCCAGTCCTCGCCGTGCGTCATGGACGCGCCGCCCTGCCGGTGCAGCTCCACCCCGTAGCTGTACAGGTACGGGTGCGCCACCGTCCACCGCGGGTGCACGTGCAGCGGCCCCCCCGAGGGGTTCTCCAGCTCCGCGCACGGGTTCCCCGCCAGCTCGTCCAGCTCGAAGCGCAGGTACGCGAACGAGTTGTTGATGTGGATGGGCACCGGCACCGGCTGCGTCTCGAAGTGGCTGGCCGTCTTCATCTGCATCCTGAACGAGAACTTGCGCGGCCGGTCGCGCAGCGGGCCCGCCGGCACGGGGTCGCCCGCGTCGAAGATGCTCTGCAGGTCGCCCTGCGAGGCGACGGGCGGCACCAGCACGGCGGTGCGCACCGAGAGCATGGGCCAGCCGTCGCGCACGAAGTCGGGGTCCTGGCTCACCGCGATCCACCCGTCCGCGTCCGGCGCCGGGAACACCGGCGTGGTGTCGAACTCCCACGGGTTGGGCCCCGTCTGCACGTAGATGGAGCCGTACGGCATTCCCGTGTTGATGTGCGTGCCCGTCAGCGGCTGGAAGTCCGCGTCCGCCGGCGGAGTCGAGAGATCCGTCCACTCCGCCCAGGTGAAGCGGTAGCTCACCGCCTCGCCCGCGTACTGCTGCGCCACCAGCCCGCAGAACGGGATCTCGCCCGTGAACGCCAGCTTTCCCGACGCGGTGAAGCCGTCGGCGTCGAAGTCGTTCAGGCCGCCGCCGTTGGGCACTTCGTACACGCCGATGCGCGTCCACAGGGTGAGCGTGTCCACGCCGATCTGCGGCCGGTGCTGCACGCACAGATCGTGGTACGAGCACCGCCCCACGTTCTCGCGCCCGTCCGCCCGGCCCGCCGACGCCGGCTCGTCCAGCAGCGTGGCGCCGGCCGCGGAGACGCGGAAGTACACGTCCGGCCCGCCGATGAGCTCGTGCGGCGGAATGGCGTCGAACGGCGGCGGCAGCGACGGAATGCCCCTGAAGACGGCGGGGGCGAAGAAGACCCGGAAGTTGCCGCCGCTGTCGGTGATGTCGCTCCCCAGGAAGTCGTCCTGGGTGAGGTCGCGGTCGAACACCTCCACCTTGCCGCCCGGCATGGGGTCGCCGGTGCCGCAGCTGGTCACGCGGCCGGCCACCAGCCACAGCCCCAGCAGCCCCAGGATCTCGCAGTACGACGGGTGCGGCAGGTCGATGTTCAGCACCGCGCGCCGGCCCCCCTGCGCCTCCTGCCACCCCGGCGACGCCGCGCCCAGCAGGCCGAAGGCGCGCCCGCCCGTCTCCGGCGCGTAGCTGAACCGCTCCACGTCGATGGCCACCAGCACGCTTCCCTGGATCCCGGCGGGGAGCACGGCGGCGTAGGTGCCGTCGTCCTGCACGCGGACGCGGGCCAGCTCGCGGCCCGGGGCGCTTCCCGGCTTGGCGCGCCGGAAGCCCCAGCGCTGCTCCGCGCGCGTGGAGAGGGAGTCCACGGCGTAGAACACGAGCGTGGCCCCCGCCAGGGTGAGCGCGTGGTGCGGGTTGCCGTAGCGGGCGGTGGTGGAGCCGCGCAGCAGCGAGCCGCCGCGGACGATGGCGCCGGGGCTCACGGCGCCCGCAGCGGGGGTGGATGAGGACATCGTGTCACTCCTGGTGTGGTGGGAGGTCTCGGCCGGACGGGCTCCGTCCAGCGGCCGGCGGTGGTGGGGAAGGAGGCGCGGCGGCGGGAGCTGCGGCCGCGTCCCTCGGCGGGCGGGCCGGCCCGTTGCATCAGATGGACCACGGCGTGCCAAAACTGATACGCGCTGATACGGATCGTTTCATCCGCATGAGGCACATTCATTTGGATCGCTCGATGCGGACGGGTTGCGGCGGAGTGCGTGGTCGGGAACGAGGCGGGCACGTCGCAGTCGTGGGGCGGGTGTGTCCCTCTGCTCCGCAGGTGAGGGCGTAAGGTTTGCAACAGCCATGGGCCCGAACGGCGCGGAGGGGAGAGTGCTCCGCGGACACCTGATGCGTGGGAGGAGGCGGCGATGGCGGCGACGCTGGAGCGGGTTTCGGGAAAGGAGATGGAGCGGACGACGTATCCGTCCACGGGCGGGGCGCGGGACGTGACGGCCGACCTGGCGTACCTGCGGACGGCCATCGTCAACGTGTTCCTCTACGGCCCCCGCGGCGCCGGCGACCGCGGCTGGGTGCTCATCGACACGGGGATGTACGGCTCCGCGGGCAAGATCGCGGCGGCGGCGGAGGAGCGGTTCGGGGCGGGGGCGCGGCCGCGGGCCATCATCCTGACCCACGGTCACTTCGACCACGTGGGGGCGGTGCGCGAGCTGGCGGAGGCGTGGGACTGCGTGGTGTACGCGCATCCGCTGGAGATGCCGTACCTCACCGGCGACTCGGCGTACCCGCCGCCTGACCCCACGGTGGGCGGGGGCGCGATGGCGGCGCTCTCGTTCCTGTACCCGCGCGGGCCCATCGACCTGGGCGGGCGGGTGCGGCCGCTCCCGGCGGACGGCTCGGTGCCGGGGATGAATGGATGGCGGTGGATCCACACCCCGGGCCACACCGCCGGCCACGTGGCGCTCTTCCGCGACACCGACCGCACGCTCATCGCGGGTGACGCGTTCGTCACCACCCGGCAGGAGGCGCTGACCTACGTGCTGGAGCAGACGCCGGAGGTGAACGGCCCGCCGATGTACTACACGCCGGACTGGGAGCAGGCGGAGCGCTCGGTGCGGCTCCTCGCCACCCTGGAGCCGGAGATGGCGGCCACGGGGCACGGCATTCCGCTGGGCGGCCCGCAGCTGCGCGACGAGCTGCGCGAGCTGGCGATGCACTTCCGCGCCCGCGCCGTCCCGAAGCATGGGCGCTACGTGGACGGCCCGGCGCTGATGGACGAGCGCGGCGTGGTCTCGGTGCCGCCGGCGCCGGTGGACACGACGAAGACGCTGCTGGTGCTCGGCGGCGCGTTCCTGGCCGGGGTCGCGATCGCCCGCGCCACCCGCCGCCGCCGCGCGCGCCGCGCGACCTACGACCGCTACGAGGAGCCGGTCATCCTCTGACGCGAGCGGAGTGCAGGCATCAGCCCCCTCTCCCGCGGATGGCCGTGGGGGAGGGGGTTCTGGTTCGGGCGGGGATCGCCGCGGTGATGGAGGATCGGGAGTATCGGCCGAGTCTTCCCCACGGCCCGCTTCGCGGGGGGCCCTCTCCCCCGCCCGGCCTTTCGCTCGTTCCTCGCGACGGCGGGCGACCCCTCCCCCAACTGCGGGGGAGGGGTGGTTGCCGCAGCCGCATGGCGTGGAGGCTGGCGCCATGCGTCCGCGGGCGCCCCTCTCCCCGACCCTCCCCCGCAAACTGCGCGGGGGAGGGAGAACGGCAGCGTCATCCTGCGTTGCGCGTTCGAAGTTCTCCCCCTCTCCCGCGGATGGCCGTGGGGGAGGGGGTTCTGGTTCGGGCGGGGATCGCCGCGGTGATGGAGGATCGGGAGTATCGGCCG
>DATAAG010000666.1:0-5417 GCA_036260235.1 Longimicrobium sp. | reverse complement strand
ACGGCATCCGCCCAGCATCCGCTCCGCATCCGCCCAGCAGCCGCACGGCGGCCGCACGAACCGCGAACGTGGACCCCGCCGGCCATCGGCCGGCGGGGCGCAGATGCAAACGCGCCATACCGCACCGAAAAGGAAAATTTCCGATACGGTCCCTGCCTGGTTCCCGATACGCCGATCCGCTCGTGTACCTCAAGACCCTGGGGCACCCCGCCCTGTACCACGCCGACGGCACCCCGGTGGAGGGGCTGCGCAAGAAGGACCTGGCGCTCCTCGTGTACCTGTGCGTGGAAGGCTCGCCCGTGCACGCCCGCGAGCGCCTGGCCTCGCTGCTGTGGGAGGGTCGGAAGGAGCGCGTCCGCCACTCGCTCACGCAGGCGCTGGGGCGGCTTGGACGCGTGCTGCCGCGGGGTACGCTGGCGGCGGAGAAGGACGTGGTGCGCTGGGGGGAGGGGCTGGAGTGCGACGCGACCGCGCTGCTGCGCGGCGAGGTGGAGCCGGGGGAGGTGGACGACGCCTTCTCGCTCCACGCCGAGCCCTTCCTGGAGGGGTTCCATCCCGGCACGGGCGCGGGGGATTTCGAGGCCTGGGCCGGCCGCCGGCGGGCGGAGCTGCGCAACGCGGCGCTGCTGCTGCTGGAGTGCGCGGGCGAGGACGCGGTGGCCGCCCGCGACTGGAGCCGGGCGCTGCGGCTGGCGGAGCGGGAGGTGCAGATCGACCCGGTGTGGGAGCAGGGGCACCGGCGGCTGATGCGCGCCATGGCCGCGCGCGGCGAGCGCAACCGGGCGCTGCGGCACTACCAGGCGTTCGCGGAATGGCTGGCGCAGGAGGTGGGTGCCAGGCCCGACCCGGAGACGCACGCCCTGGCCGAGCACCTGCGCGCTCTCGACGCCCCCGCCGGCCAGGCGGATCCCGCGCCGGCGGCCCCCGCGGGACCCGGCCCCGTCCCGGCCGCTGCGCCGGAGCCCTCGCTCGCGACGGCACGGGACAGCCCGCCGGATCCGCCCGCCGTCCCCGCCCCGGCGCCCGCATCGGCGTCCGCACCGGCGGCGGAGCCCGTGCCCGGCCCGCCGCCGCCACGGGTCCCCGGCTCACCCGGAAGCGGGCGCGGGCTGCGGAAGGCGATGATCCGCGGCGCCGCGCTGCTGGCGGCGGTGCTGTTCGGGTTGTGGCTCCTCGCGGTGGCGAAATCCCGCACCGGCCCGCCCCGGGAGGAGCCGCCCCCGGCACATGGCGAGCATGTGCGCCTGCGCGGCAGCCCGCGGACCTACCTGGCGTTCGCGGAGACGCTCTGGGCGTACCCGGACTCCGCCACGCTCAGCGCGTGCACGGGGAGGCGCCCGCAGGTGGCCCGCGAGGTGCGCTCGCTTCCCGGCTGGCCCCGGCGCGCGCTCCCCAGCGTGCTGCACCACCCGTGGATGCGGGGCGCCGCGCCGGTCGTCTCGGACCACCCGTGGGACAGGACGGCGTTCGCGGTGACCGGGTGCATCCGGGCGGGGGTGCCCACGCCGTCCACGCTGGACTCGATCTTCGGCGCCGGCGCGCTGGGGCGGATGCTGGTGGTGGAGGATTCGGTGCTGCGGCGGCTGCCGAGGGCGTTCGTGGCGCGGGGGCACCCCCTGCGCCGCGCCGGCACCCTCATCCGCGCGCCGCACGGGGCCCTGCGCTGGATCACCTGGCACGGCGGCGCGCTGGCGGTGGACGATCGCCGCGTGCTGGCCACCCACTGCCGCACCCCGGCCGAGGCCGTCCCCGTGAGCGCCCGCGAGTTCGAGTACTACCGCCCCTTCGGCACTCTGCACCGCTCGAGCCAGGCGTGCAGGCACGAGCCGGGCTGATCCGGGTGCTGAAATCCGCCAGGGAATGGATCACGCAGGGCAGCGGGGAAACGGAGCAGCAGACGAGCGATCGCCGTCCTCCACGTTTTCTGCCCCTGTGTTGCTCTGCATGACGCCAGGGTCACCCATCGGCTCGTTCACCGCGCAAGGAGTGCGGCAAGTACCGGCGCCAGGGATCCACGCTGCTCCGGGTAACCTGCAGCAAATTGAACAACGCACCCCTGTCGACCAGCCGAAAGCTGGAGACGGCGCCACGCTCCACCACGTCGTGCGCGGCTTTCCGCGAGTCGTGGGAAAAATGGTCGGCGGTCGTGACGAAAACCCCATGCGCCATGCCCTGGATCAGCATCGCACCCAGAAAGTCGCGCACCGCCGAGACCGGTTCCCCTCTGTCGATCCGCTGGCGATGCTTGACCTGCACCGCGATCAGCGTGTCGGAGACGATCAGGATGAGGTCCACACCACCGTCGTGCGATCGGCCGCAGTGCACCGCTTCGCAATGCGGGAAGAAGTCGGCGAACACCGAGCCGACCAGTTCCTCCATCTTCCGGGGATGGAGGGCGTCGATCATGGACGGCGCTCGCGCCAGCACGCGGCGCAGCGTTGCGACCGGAGCCTCCAGCCCGCCAAGAACGGCGGCATCGTACCGGCGCAGGACGCCACGATAGTGGCCGGCGTACGCCGGGGTAGCGTATTCGTACGCGGCATCCGGCGTCTCATGGTGCACGAAAGACCACCAGCCGCACCGGCAGGTGCTTACGCTCACCGAGTGGTGGACGTCGTCTCTCCTGAGCTCGTCGTCCGGATCGTAAACCAGCCTTCCGGCCGAATACGCGGGTGTCGTCTGCCCGCCGCAGAACGGACATCGCCCGTCATCCTCGAAGAACGGGGAATGTCCGGTAGCGGGATCCTTGAACCGGAACTCGGAGAGGCACTCCGGATAATCCAGAAGTTCCATGAACGTTCCCGACGCGCAGCATGGGTACGGCGAGCCTGCACCGAGTCCGGAAGCGGGCCTGGAGAGCGGCCGCTCAGGCGGCGAGCGGGCGCGCGGGGCGGCGGACGGCGCAGAGCCACAGCGCCGCCGCGTACGCCGGGACGCCCGCCGCAAGGCACTCCCAGAACACCCGCCAGCGCTCCGGCTCCACCGGGTATCCGAAGCGCCCCTCGTAGAAGACGGCCTCCAGCACCGGCTCCACCCCCTGCGCCACCAGGACGGCGCAGAGCAGGACCCGGCCGCCGATCCGCCAGCGCTCCGCGGGCCAGCGCCGGGCGATGATGCACCCGGTGCCCGCGAAGAGCGCGGCCGCGAAGATCCAGTGCTGCGACCAGTCCATGCTCAGGCGGTGATGATGGGGGCGCGCCAGGTGCCAGTCCACGTGGATGCCCACCGCGAGGAAAAGGCACAGCGCCGCGATGCCCAGCCGCCGCATGTCACACCTCCCGGGACAGGTTTACCTGCGGATGCAGATCGAGAGCGCCACGCCGATTCGGAGCGGCGCGTCGAGGGTCGAAAAATGGGCCTCACACGGAGTCAGCGGAGTCAACGGAGTTTTCTCGTACCACCTTCCAATCCAATCCCCTGGCCACACGGCGAGAACAATCAGGAACGGCACGGGCGAACTCCGTTGACTCTGTTGACTCTGCGTGAGGCCAGGTCTTTTTGCGGATCTGGTAGTAGTCGCTGAACGGGCCGGATGCCGCGCCGGATCACGTAGCGAGCCGGCGGAGGGATGCGCAAGGGTTCTCGCGCGAAGGGCTGTTCAGGGATCAGGCGCGCTCATCGGGCTGGAACGCCGGCTCGTTTTCCGGCTCGTCTTCCGGCGCCGTCCATGGATCGGTGCGGCGGGTGCGGATGCGGTCCACGGCGGTGAGGACGAGGCCCGCCGCCAGCACCACGGCCGCCACCAGCGCGAGCACGTTCAGCTGCAGGACGATGCCGGCCATCAGCAGCGCGGCGCCGGCGAAGAAGATGCCGACCTTCCAGTCCAGGAACGGATCCGGCTGCTCGCGGCGGCGCCAGTCCACCATCAGCCGCGCTCCAGGAACCGCGCCACTCCCGCCTTCATGTCCTCGGTCATCCGCGCCACCACGTTCACGTCGACGCCGGAGCGCAGCGCCGCCTCGAACCCCATCCCGTCCGCATGGTAGAGCAGGCGCTTGGAAAGCTGCACCGCCGAGGGGCTGCGCGCCGCCAGCTCCGCCAGGAGCAGGTCGCGCTGGCGGTCGAAGTCCGCGTCCGGCCAGACGTGGTTGATGAGCCCGATGCGCTCCGCCTCTGCCGCGGCGACGGGCTGGGCGCGCACGATCAGCTCGAAGGCGCGCTTCTCGGAGACGTTGCGGCGCAAGATGGCCATCACCATCGCCGGGACGAAGCCGATCTTCACCTCGGGGTAGCCGAACTCCGCCGTCTCCGCCGCCACCACGACGTCGCAGGCGGTCGCCAGCCCGCATCCGCCGGCCAGCGCCCGCCCGCGGACGCACGCCACCACCGGCTTGCGCATGCGGCGGGGGAGGAGGAAGAGCTCCGCCAGCTCGTCCACGTCCTCCAGGTTCTCCATCACCGACGCCTCGGCGATCCGGCGCAGGGCGGAGAGGTCCGCGCCGGAGCAGAAGTCCTTCCCCGCCCCCTCGACCGCCACCACGCGCACGGAATCGTCCGCCTCCGCCTGGCGCAGCGCGGCCTTGAGCGCGGCGATCAGCTCCGCGTTCAGGGCGTTGCGCTTGTCGGGGCGGTTGAGGACCAGCGTGCGGACGCCGCCCTCGTCGCGCGCGAGGAGCGGCTCGGGGGCGGCGCTCACGAGCCGGCGCCCGCCCCGGCCAGCGCGGCGACGTGGTCGGGGACGTCGATCTCCATGCGCAGGATGGCGGTGGAGAGCACCTTCCCCTGCGCGTCCGTCTTGAGGCTCACCGTGCCGCCGCCGCCCAGCGCGTTGTGCAGCAGAAAGTTGAGCGCCTCCAGGTTCGGCAGCTCGAAGCGTTCGACGCCGCCGTGGACGATCCCCTGGAAGTGCGCCTTCACCCGCTCGGCGGTGAGCTGCTCCACCAGGACCGGGTAGAACTCGGGGCGCAGGGCGATCACGCCCACGTTCGCGGTGTCGCCCTTGTCGCCGGAGCGGGCGTGGGCCAGGTGCAGCAGCGGGATGCGGGGCATGCGGTCGGGTCTGGGTCGGGTCAGTCCGTCGGCGTCTTGGCCCGGGCGAAGAGCGTGATCAGGACGAGCGCGATCGCCACGATGCCAAGGAAGTAGGCGAAGTAGAGCTGTCCGAAGAACGCGAAGACGATGGCGATGAGCACCGCCGCGACGATCAGGATGATCCGCAGGGGAGAGGCGCCTCGGTTGTTCATTCGTACAAGCTCCATCCGGGGTGAAGAGTAGGCGTTGCGCGCAGCGGGCTGCAAGGGGCAGGCCCTGGGAACAGCAGTGTGAGAGTGCGAGAGTGCGAGAGTGCGAGATTGGGGGATACGGGAGTGCGGAGAGAGCAGGCGAGTTCCGGCCTGAGCGGGTAAACCCGCCGCTGGGAACGCCACAAGCCCCACCCTGGCTCGCTTGCGCTCGCCAGGTGGGGCTTCAACTGCTCG
>DATAAG010000665.1:0-2411 GCA_036260235.1 Longimicrobium sp. | reverse complement strand
GCGATGATGGAGTACCTGAACACCGTCCGCGCCGGGGGCCGCACCCCGGAGCGCGCCGCGGTGGAGCCGCTGGTGCGGCTGGTGGCCCCGTTCGCGCCGCACCTGGCGGAGGAGCTGTGGGAGCGGCTGGGGCACGCGCAGTCCGTCTTCGACGAGGCGGAGTGGCCGTCGTTCGACCCCGCGAAGGCCGTGGCCGACACGGTGGAGCTCGTGGTGCAGGTGAACGGCAAGGTACGCGCGCGCCTGCCCATGGCGCGCGGCACAGGCGAGGCGGAGGCGCGCGACGCCGCCCTGGCGGACGAGCACGTGCAGCGGTGGATCGAGGGGAAGCAGGTGCGCAAGACCATCTTCGTCCCCGACCGCCTGCTCAACCTGGTGGTCGGCTGATCGCCCGCTGGCGATTGCGGTCATGACGAGCCCCGATCCGGGATGTTCCGGATCGGGGCTCGTCGCACGTTCTCCATCGGATCACCGGCGTCGAGGCCCGATCCGCGCGCTCCCGGCGGCGGTGCCGGGGAGAGGGCGCCTCGCCCCCGACGCGGGGGTGGAGTCCGGGGGGCAAAGTCCGTATCTTGCGGAGAAAGGAAAGAGACGCGGAGGAACCGATGCACGCCGCCACCCAGGCTCCGCCGGTACAGATGGTCCTGTGCGCGTACCCGCCCGCGCCCGCGCGCGTGGGGCTGGTGTACCAGCCTGCGCCGGGACGGGCCGTCAAGGCCGCTGCATCGCTGGTGTTCTTCTGGGTGGTCGCGCCGTTCAGCTTCATCATCCCCCCGCACTACCCCTTCCCCGTGCTCTGCATCTGCACGGGCGCCTACCTGGCCCACCTGTTCTGGACGGGCCGCTACCGCGTGCGCTGGTTCGTGGGGCAGTGCCCGCGCTGCGGCGCCCACCTGCGCATGCAGCTGGGCGAGCGCATCAGCCTGCCGCACACCGTGCCCTGCGTGGCCTGCCACTTCGAGCCCGTGCTGGAAGTGGCGTCGCCGGAAGAGGCGCCCGCGCCGGAGCCGCTGCGGCACGTGCGGCTGGAGTGCACCGGCACCTGGGCGGAGGAGTGGATGTGGGACGAGCGCTTCCTGGCCTGCAGCGGCTGCGGCGCCCGCCGCCCGGCGACGCCCGCGCTGCGGCGCCTGGCACAGGAGGAGAACGAGCGCGGCGCCCTGCTGCGCCAGCTCACCGAGGAGGGGCGCTTCCTTCCCTGACTCCCCCGGCGCCCGCCGGGTACACGCGCAGGCGGATGGACCCCCAGGGGTGCGGCTCCTGCTGCGTGGCGTACTCGCGGCCGCGCAGCACGAAGCGGTACTCCAGCTCCGTCCGCCCCCGGCGGATGCCGAACGCCGCCTCCCCCTGCGCCACCCACGTCCGCTTCTCCACCGCCGGCCCCTTCCCGCCGAAGGTGCCGCCGTCCAGGAACAGGTCGCGCAGCACCGCCTCCTGCCGTCCCGCGGCCTCGATCCACCCCGACACCCCGCGCGCGGCGCCCTCGCCCGTCCACGCGTCCCCCGCGCCGAAGCCCAGGCGCGCGCGAAGGCCGGCCTCGGCCCCCGTCCGCACGTTCCCCGCGCGCACCGTCCACGCCGGCAGCACCTCCAGCCGCATCCCCCGCCCGCCGATCGCCGCCAGCCGGTGCTCGCGCCCGTACGACGCCACCACCCCCGGCTCGAAGCCCAGCTGGTGCGCCCACCCCAGCTGCCTCTCGTAGCCGCCCAGCCGGTGGATGGCAGCCTGCACCGGCTCCGCCAGCGAGGGCGGCCCCGTCACCCCCGCCTCCACGCGCAGCCGCGTCCGGGTGCGGGAGGAGAGCGTGACGCGCTCCCGGGCGCCGTAGAGCCAGCCGGCGTACGGCCGCTCGCCGGGGATCGGGTCGGCGGCGTCGCGGCGGGGGGTGTAGATGCGCTGCCCCACCTCCCAGCGCCCGCCGCGCGCACCCCAGGAGACGGCGGTGCCGTGCGTGTACTCGTGGTCCGGCGGCGGCTCGCCCGCGCCCCGCACGCCGAACAGGTCGTTGTCGATGCGGATCTCCGCCTGCGCGCGCGCCGGGACGGGGTGCAGCACGAGCGCCGCGCAGGGGAGGAGGAGGATCCGGGCGACGGAGGAGAGGGGCATGCCGGTTCGTAACGCGTATCTCCGGATGTGTCAAGGCCTTGAAAGATCTGGCATTCCGGATATCTTTGTGCCCTCGCCGAGGGGACACGCGCGGCGGCGGTCCGGGGGTGGCGAAGGGTTGACGGATGGGGCCGCGGGGGTTAAATTCAGTGTCCTTGTCGCGGGGTGGAGCAGCCTGGTAGCTCGTCGGGCTCATAACCCGAAGGTCGCGGGTTCGAATCCCGCCCCCGCTATTGCTCGACCCCCGCCGCCGCAGCCGGGCGGCTTTTTGTTGGGGCGCCGGGGTCGCGGCCAGGTAGCTCAGT
>DATAAG010000664.1:0-2653 GCA_036260235.1 Longimicrobium sp. | reverse complement strand
AAACGGCGCACCCCCGGTGGAAAACCACCCGCCGGGGGCGCGCCAGGCCATCCGCCCGAAGGCTACTTCTCGTCGCCGCCGGCGGGGGTCACGTTCACGTCCGGAGTGACCACCGTCTGCGTGTCGGTGCTCACCTCCACGTTGGCGGGGTCGATGTCCACCCTGGGCATCTCGCCGCCGCTCACGTCCACGTCCGGCGCCTCGCCCTCGTCCTGCACCTCGGCCGTGCACGCCGCCGCGCCCAGGCTCAGGGCCAGCGCGGCCACGGCCATCATTCGTCTCAGCATTCGGTCTCCTTGTCCGGTGAAACTGCGGTGGCACGGGAAAGAGCAACGTGCGTGCCCAGGCCGTGTCGAAGCTCTCCCGCAGCCGAACTTGCCCACTCCGGGCCTCGCGCGTACGTTGGGCGGGAGATGGACCGGCGCCGCGCGCCCCCACCCGCGAAGTCCCCCCATGGCCCAGCCCGTCCCCGTTCCCCTGGAGCAGACCCGCGAGAGCGTCGTCCAGCAGCTCAGCGTGCACTTTGCCCACGACAACCTCACGGCCGAGGCGCTGGAGGAACGGCTGGACCGCGCCTACCAGGCGTCCACGCTGGACGAGCTTCGCTCGCTGGTGAGCGACCTTCCCGTCCTGCACCAGGACGGCGCCGCGCCCGGTCCGCGCACCTACGTGAGCCCCGAAACGGGATCGCACGTGGCGGAGCGGCAGATCGTCGTCGGCATCATGGGCGGGGCGGAGAAGAAGGGGGTGTGGACGCCGGCGAAGCAGATCTACGTGGTGGCGATGATGGGCGGCGTGGAGCTGGACTTTCGCGACGCGCGCTTCGGCCCGGGCGTCACGGAGGTGATCGTCTTCGCCGTGATGGGCGGCGCCGAGATCGTGGTGCCGCCCGGCGTGCACGTGGAGCTGAACGGCGTGGCGCTGATGGGCGGCTTCGGCCAGACCGGCAGCGCGCCGCTCCCCACCGATCCCCACGCCCCCGTGCTGCGCATCGGCGGGTTCGCGCTCATGGGGGGCGTGGAGGTGAACATCTGCTACCCCGGCGAGCGCCCGAAGGACGCCCGCAAGCGCGAGAAGCTGGAGCGAAAGGAGCGCAGGCGCCTTTCCGGCGGCTGAGGCCGCATCGTTCCTCCCCTGCCGGGCCCGCCGCTCCCCACGCCCGGCACCCTTCAACCGCGTCCCCCACGCGCCATGTCTCCCACCGATATCGGCGAGCTCATCTCCTTCACCGGCCTGCTGACCCAGACCGGCGGTGCCCTGCTGCTGGTGAGCCTGTTCGCGGCGCTGCTGCGCGCGCACCCCCGCCGCCAGCCGTACTTCCGCGAGTGGACCCGCGCCTGGGCGTGGCTGCTGGCGGCGCTCTGCGGGGTGCTGGCCCACTACGCCATCCCCGGCCTGTCCGGCACCGACACGCCGGCCGTGCGCGGCGCCAACCTGCTGTACCAGACCGGCAAGCTCCTCTTCGTCGTCCACCTGCTGGCGGGGACGCTCAACTACGTGATGGGCGTGCGCCCGCGCACCTTCCTGCAGAAGGCGGTGCCGGTCGCCGTCGTCTACGCCGTCGCCACCGCCCTCCTTCCCGGCGTGCTGCTGAACGGGGTGATGCTGCTGCAGGCGCCGCTGGTGGCGGGGCCGTTCATCCTGTGCTCCTGGCTGCTGCTGCGGCTCCCCCCGTCGCGCGGCACGCTGGGCAGCCGGGGAACGGGGGCCGTGTTCGGGATGATCGCGGTGCTCTGGCTGGGCTACGCGCTGGCGTTCGCCCTGGAGGGGATCCCCGCCGTGCTCTCGCCGCTCGACGGGCCGCTGGACTTCCTCCTCCAGTACAACAGCTACCTGGACCTGCTGCTGCAGATGCTGCTGGGGTACGGGATGGTGGTGGTGCTGCTGGAAGACGCCAAGCGCGAGGCCGACGACGCCCGCGCGCAGCTCTCCCTGGCGCACGACCGGCTGAAGCGCGTGTCGCTGTACGACCCGCTCACCGGCGCGCTGAACCGCCGCGCCTACCAGGACGGCGTGGGGCTGGAGGCGGTGGGCGCGAGCTTCGGCACGGCGATGATGCTGGACATGGACAACCTGAAGGCCGTGAACGACGCCTGCGGCCACGCCGCCGGCGACGAGCTGCTGCGCCGGCTGGTGGAGACCGTCCGCGCCAGCGTGCGTCCGCTGGATCGCGTGTATCGCTGGGGCGGCGACGAGTTCCTGGTCCTTTTCCCTGCCGCGCTGCCGCACGACGTGGTGCCGCGCATCCGCGCCGCGCTGCACGAGGCGAACCGGGCGGCGGGGGTGGAGGCGGGGCCGGCGAAGCTGGAGGTGAGCATCGGCGCCGCCGACTTCACCGGCGCGGAGGGGATCGACGGCGCCATCCTCCGCGCCGACAAGGCCATGTACGAAGAGAAAGCCCGCAACCGCCGCATGACGGTCCCCGTGTACCGCATCGCCTGATTGAAGAGATCGAACAGATCTCACGCAGAGAAGCAGAGAAGTGATCACCGCCCCCTCTGTCTCTCTGCTGCTCTGCTGCTCTGGTGCGTCAGGCGAAGCCTGACCTCTCTTGTGAACTGAAAGGAGTTCACCATGTGAAATGCCTGTGAGACATGTAGCCAAACAGGCGGGGTGAACCGGGCAACCGGAGCCCTGAAGCACCTGTGAGGCG
>DATAAG010000663.1:0-2132 GCA_036260235.1 Longimicrobium sp. | reverse complement strand
CGTGCCGCTGGACCCGGCGTACCCCGCCGACCGGCTGCGCTACATGCTGGAGGACAGCGCGCCGGCGGCGCTCGTCACGCAGTCGTCGCTGGCCGGCACGTTCGCGGGGCTGGACGTCCCGGCGGTCGAGCTCGACGCCCCCGCCCCGGCGTGGGCGGAGGGGCCGGAGACGAACCCCGCGTGCGCGGGGCTCACGCCCGACCACCTGGCGTACGTCATCTACACCTCCGGCTCCACGGGGCGTCCGAAGGGCGTGATGGTCGACCACCGCAGCCTGGTCAACCACACCGCGTGGCAGGCGGCGGCGTTCGGCATCGGCGCGCGCGACACGGTGCTGCAGCGCACGTCGGTCTCGTTCGACGCGTCGGTGTGGGAGCTGTGGACGCCGCTGGCCACCGGTGCGCGGATGCTGCTCCTTTCCTCCGCCGCGGCGAAGGATCCGGAGGCCATCGGGCGGGTGATGGTGGAGGGCGGGGTCACCGTCGCGCAGTTTGTCCCGACCCTTCTCCAGGCGGTCCTCGGCGCGCGTCCCGCGGGCGCCCCGCTCCTCTGCCGGATCCTCTTCTGCGGGGGCGAGCCGCTCCCGCCCGCGCTGGTGGAGGAGGCGCGGGCGGCGGGCGTGGGCGAGGTGGTCAACCTGTACGGCCCCACCGAGGCGACCATCGATTCGACCTGGCACCCGTGTCCGGCGGGGGACGGCCGCGCGCCCGCCATCGGCCGGCCGGTCGCCAACGCGCGGGTGTACGTCCTGGACGCGCGCGGCGAGCCGGCGCCCGTGGTGGTGGTGGGCGAGCTGCACGTCGGCGGGGCCGGCGTGGCGCGCGGTTACCTGGGCCGCGCCGGGCTGACGGCGGAGCGCTTCGTCCCCGATCCGTTCGGCGACGAGCCGGGCGCGAGGCTGTACCGCACCGGCGACCTGGGCCGCTGGAGGGCGGACGGGACGCTGGAGTTCCTGGGGCGCACCGACTTCCAGGTAAAGATCCGCGGCTTCCGCATCGAGCTGGGCGAGATCGAGGCGGCGCTGCTGGAGCACGAGGCCGTGCGAGAGTGCGCGGTCCTGGCGCGCGAGGACGCGGGCGAGAAGCGGGTGGTGGCGTACGTGGTCGGCGAAGCGCGGGCGGAGGCGCTGCGCGCGCACGTGCGGCGGAGCCTGCCGGAGTACATGGTCCCGTCCGCGTTCGTCGCCCTGGACCGGCTGCCGCTGACCCCGAACGGGAAGCTGGACCGCAGGGCGTTGCCGGCGCCGGAGCTCGCGTCGGCGGAGGAGAAGTACGTGGCGCCGCGGACGCCGGTGGAAGAGGTGCTGGCGGGGATCTGGGCGGAGGTGCTGCGCCTGGAGCGGGTGGGCGTGACGGAGAGCTTCTTCGAGCTGGGCGGGCACTCGCTCCTGGCCACGCGGGTGGTGTCGCGGGTCCGTACGGTGTTCGGGGTGGAGCTGCCGCTGCGGGCGCTCTTCGAGGGAGCCACGGTGGCGGAGCTGGCCGTGCGGGTGGAGGAGATGCGCCGCGCGGAGCTGCCGGTGCTGCCGCCGGTGGTGCCGGTGGAGCGCACGGGGGCGCTGCCGCTGTCCTTCGCGCAGGAGCGGCTCTGGTTCATCGACCGGCTGGAGCCGGGAAGCGCCGTCTACAACGTCCCCGTGGCATGGCGCCTGGGGGGTGCGCTGGACGAGGCGGCGCTGGAGCGCGCGCTGGGCGAGATCGTCCGGCGCCACGAGGCGCTGCGGACCACCTTCCCGGAGGTGGACGGCTCTCCGGTGCAGGTGATCGCGCCCTTCGGCGGGTTCGCCCTGCCGGTGGAGGACCTGTCGGGGCTGGGCGAGGCGGAGCGCGAGGCCGCGGTCAGGCGGCGGGCCGGCGAGGAGGCGCGGCGGGCGTTCGACCTCTCGGCGGGCCCGCTCTTCCGTGCGGCGCTGCTGCGGGTCGGCGCCGAGGATCACGTGCTGCTGCTCTCGATGCACCACATCGTCAGCGACGGGTGGAGCATGGGGGTGCTCTTCCGCGAGCTGTCGGCGCTGGCCCGCGACCTGGTGGGGGACCGGTCGGAGCTCCCGCCGATCGAGCCCGCTGCCCGGGAGGGCCGGCTGCCGCTGTCGTTCGCGCAGGAGCGGCTCTGGTTCATCGACCGGGTGGAGC
>DATAAG010000662.1:0-1824 GCA_036260235.1 Longimicrobium sp. | reverse complement strand
CTCGGTGCAGGGCGGCGCACGGCTGTACCGGACGGGCGACCGTGCGCGGTGGCGGGCGGACGGCGCCATCGAGTACCTGGGGCGGCTCGACTTCCAGGTGAAGGTGCGCGGCTTCCGCATCGAGCTGGGCGAGATCGAGGCCGTGCTGCGGCGGAGCGAGGGAGTCGCCGACTGCGTGGTCGTGGCGCGCGAGGAGGCGGGCGAGCAGCGGCTGGTGGCGTACATCGTGGGTGAAGCGGAGGCGGAGGCGCTGCGCGCGCACGTGCGGCGGAGCCTGCCGGAGTACATGGTGCCGTCCGCGTTCGTCTCCCTGGACGCGCTGCCGCTGACCGCGAACGGCAAGCTGGACCGCAAGGCGTTGCCGGCGCCGGAGCTCGCGTCGGCGGGGGAGAAGTACGTGGCGCCGCGCACCCCCGTGGAGGAGGTGCTGGCGGGGATCTGGGCGGAGGTGCTGCGCCTGGAGCGCGTGGGCGTGCACGACAGCTTCTTCGACCTGGGCGGGCACTCGCTGCTGATCATGCGTCTGCTCGCCAAGATCCAGGCCACGTTCGACCTGGAAATCTCGATCCGCACCGTGTTCTCGATGCCGACGCTGGAAACCATGGCGGGAGAGATCGAGCGCAGGATCTATGAAGACGTAGCCACCATGTCCGAAGTCGAGGCCGAGCAGCTGGCCGAGTCCACCCCCGTTGCAGGAGCCTGAGATGGCCTCGGAACAGACGGCCGAGCTTCCGCGCCCGGAGCTTTCTGCCGCCAAGCGCGCGCTCATCGAGGCCAGGCTCAGGGGGCAGGTCCGCTCATCGGGCATCGTCCCCCGCGCCCATCCCGACGGCGCTCCGCTCTCCTTCGCGCAGGAGCGGCTCTGGTTCATCGACCGGCTGGAGCCGGGGAGGCCCACATACAACATCCACGTGGCATGGCGCCTGGGGGGTGCGCTGGACGAAGCGGCGCTGGAGCGCGCGCTGGGCGAGATCGTCCGGCGGCACGAAGCGCTGCGCACCACCTTCCGGGAGGTGGATGGCTCGCCGGTGCAGGTGATTGCGCCGTTCGGCGGCTTCACGCTGCCGGTGGAGGACCTGTCGGGGCTGGGCGAGGCGGACCGCGAGGTGGAGGTGAGGCGCCGCGCCACCGAGGAGGCGATGCGGCCGTTCGACCTCACGGCGGGGCCCCTCTTCCGGGCGGGGCTGCTGCGGCTGGGCGGGGAGAGCCGCGTGCTGCTGCTCTCGATGCACCACATCGTCGGCGACGGGTGGAGCCTGGGGGTGCTCTTCCGCGAGTTGTCGGCGCTGCACGCGGCGTATCGCCAGGGGCGGGAATCGCCGCTGCCGGAGCTGGGGGTGCAGTACGCGGACTACGCCGTCTGGCAGCGCGAGCGCCTGCGGGGCGAGAGGCTGGAGCGGCAGCTCTCGTACTGGCGGGAGCGCCTGGCGGGAGCCCCGGAGCTGCTGGAACTGCCCACCGACCATCCCCGCCCGGCCGTGCAGACGTTCCGCGGGGCGAGCGAGGGGATCGCGCTTCCCGGCGA
This sequence comes from Longimicrobium sp., assembly GCA_036260235.1. Taxonomy (GTDB): domain Bacteria; phylum Gemmatimonadota; class Gemmatimonadetes; order Longimicrobiales; family Longimicrobiaceae; genus Longimicrobium. The sequence goes on along the minus strand of DATAAG010000662.1, from coordinate 299 downwards.
GCTGCTGGAGCGGCTCCGGACCCTGGGGCGGAGCGAGGAAGCGACGCTGTTCATGGTGGTGCTCTCCGCCTTCCAGGTGCTGCTGTCGAAGTACAGCGGGAGCGAGGACATCGTCGTGGGGAGCCCCATCGCGGGGCGGACGAGGGATGAGGTCGCGGGGCTGATCGGCTTCTTCGTGAACACGCTGGTGCTGCGCACCGACCTGGGCGGAGACCCGAGCTTCCGGGAGGTGCTGCGGCAGGTGCGGGAGGTGACGCTGGGGGCGTACGAGCACCAGGAGCTTCCCTTCGAGAAGCTGG
>DATAAG010000661.1:0-6482 GCA_036260235.1 Longimicrobium sp. | reverse complement strand
GTCACCGTCCTCCCTTGAAGCCGGCTCACTCCCTGTTCACCAGGGGAACGCGGCGGATGCCAGCGCAACGGCATCCGCCGCGGCGTGCGCCGCGCTCTCCGCGATGTGCTCGATGGCGGAGAGGCGGCGTCCCGCTCGTGCGCCACCGCGGCCAGCCCGGCGCACGTGGCGTCCAGCCGCTCCATGCCGGCGGAACGGCGCACCTCTCACCCTCTGCGCCGCCCCTGCAGCAGGATCAGCTCGCCAGTCCGGGGGCAGTCCGAACGCGTGAATCGGCCCCTCCCGGCGGTGGAATCGCCGCCGGCGCTTGACAGGACCACGCGCGGGTCGGCAACCTCAGCGGCCGGATCTCCCCCGGCTTCCCGACCTCTCCATCGCATCCCTCGACATGACCTCGTCCCGAAGGCGCGAGACGGCGGTGCTGGCGGCGCTCACCACCGCGGTCATGGTGCTGGCCACCATCGGCGTGCAGGTGGGGCTGAGCACCTGGCTGGAGGCGGCGGGCGTGGTGACCGGCGCCGTGTGCGTCTGGCTGGTCGTGCGCGAGAACGTCTGGAACTTTCCCGTCACCCTGGCGAACGTCTCGCTCTTCTCCGTCCTCTTCTTCCAGGCACGGCTGTACGCGGACGCGGGGCTGCAGGTGGTCTACTTCGTCCTCGCGCTCATCGGCTGGTACCTGTGGCTGCGCGGCGGCGAGCACCGCTCGCGGCTCCGCGTCTCGCGCGTCGGCAGGACTGAGCTGACGGCGGTGCTGCTCAGCGGCGCTGCGCTCACGCTGGTGCTGTGGATGACGCTGCGCCACGCCGGGGGGAGCGCATCGTTCTTCGACGCGCTCACCACCAGCATCTCGCTCTGCGCGCAGTGGCTGCTGAACCGCAAGAAGGTGGAGAACTGGCACTTCTGGATCGTGGCCGACATCATCTACATCCCGCTCTACGCGTACAAGGAGCTCTACCTGACCGCCGGGCTGTACGCCGTCTTCCTGGTGATGGCGACGATGGGGCTGCTGCACTGGACGGCCACCTGGCGGGCGCACACCGACACGGCGGCGCCGGCGGTCCCGGGTCCGGCGGGGGCGGTGGCGTGACGCTCGGGTTCGTCGTCGGCAAGTTCTATCCGCCGCACCGCGGGCACCGGCACCTGATCGAGACGGCGCGGCGCGGCTGCGACCGGCTGGTGGTGCTGCTCCCCCATCATCCCTCGCAGAAGATCCCGGGCGAGCTGCGCCGGGCGTGGCTGCAGGAGATCCACCCCGACTGCGAGATCCACCTGGTTCCCGACGAGCTGGAGGACGACACGGAGGGGTGGGCGCGGTTCACCGTCGCCCACCTGGGGCGCGCGCCGGACGTGGTGTTCAGCAGTGAGGACTACGGGCCGCGCTTCGCCGCCGCGATGGGGTGCCGGCACGTAATGGTGGACCGCGACCGCACTGCGTTCCCCGTCTCGGGGACCACGGTCCGGGCGTCGCCGCTGGACCACCTGGAGTGGCTGGAGCCGTGCGTCCGCGCCTGGTTCGTCCGCCGGGTGGTGCTCGTCGGCGCGGAGTCCACCGGAAAGACCACGCTGGCGAGGGCGCTGGCGAAGCACTACCGCACGTGCTGGGTCCCCGAGTTCGGCCGCGAGCACTGGGAAGCGAGGGTATCCAAGAGCCTTGCGGAGGCGGGCTTCGATCCGCGTGATCCGGCCCGGCTGCCGATCGACGGGCCGCTCCCCGAGCTGGCCACGGACGAGTTCCGCATGATCGCCGCGGAGCAGCAGCGCCGGGAGAACGAGGCCGCGCGCGAGGCTAACCGCGTGCTGATCTGCGATACCAACGCCTTTGCGACGGGCACGTGGCACGAGCGTTACCGCGGCCATCGCGACGAGCAGGTGGACGAGATCGGCCGCCGAGACCGGGTGCACCTGTACCTTCTCTGCGAGCCGGATTCCCCTTTCGTGCAGGACGGCTGGCGCGACGGCGAAGCGATCCGCGACTGGATGCACGCGCGCTTGGTGGAGCAGCTCGCCGCGCTCTCCACGCCCGTCGTGCGCCTGCGCGGCCCCCTGGACCGGCGGCTGGCCGATGCGACCGCCGCGATCGACGCGCTGCTCGCCGAGCCGTTCGACCTCTGAGCCGAGCCGCTGTACGGAATCCGGAAAGAGCGGTGATTTCCTGAAAGTGTGTTGAAAAATACACGCCCCGTGGCAGTGTCATCCTGAGGGAGCCGCCGCGTAAGTCTTTGCGTTGGCACAATCTATGGCGGCGACCGAAGGATCTCGCCCGCAGAACACGGAGCCTGATCCAGTGCGTGATAGCTGCCTCCGCGTGCCACGGAGTAGATCCTTCGGTCGCGCCCAAAGTATTGTGCACCATTAAATTACGCGCGGGCGCTCCCTCAGGAAACAACGATTCCATTTTCCGGATCCGATATTACGGTCACCCACGCGGTTGGGCAGATGCTGTCTCCGCGCTCTCCGCGATGCGCTTGATGGCGGCGAGGCGGGCGTCCCACTCGTGCGCCACGGCGGCCAGCCAGCGCGCGGTGGCGTCCAGCCGCTCCGTGCGGACGGAGTAGCGCACCTCGCGCCCGCTGCGCCGCCCCTGCACCAGCCCCGCGCGGTCCAGCACGTTCAGGTGCTTGATGACGGCCGGCCGGCTGACGGGGAGCTGGGCCGCCACCGACGTCGCCGTCCCCTCGCCGCGCGCGGCGAGCAGCGCCAGCACCTGCCACCGCGTGGGGTCCGCGAGCGCGGCGAAGACCTCGGCCGCCTCCGCGGCGGACGCGGCGGCGCGTGCGTCGATCTTCACGCCGCCACGCCGGCCACGTAGGCCTGCAGTTCGGCCGTCTTGATCCGCCACCCCTCCACGTTCCCCTCCGCCTGCCTGATCCGCTCCTCCACCGGGACGTCGAGCGTGTGGAAGCCGCTCTCCACCACGCGCAGACGCGTCTGGTCGCCCTCGGCCGTGAGCGTGAACTCGACGAGGGTGGAGTTGCCGGGACGCACCTCGGTGTGGCCCAGCAGCGCGCCGCGCCAGGCGAACACGTGCGGCGGCTCCACCCGTTCCACGATCCCGTACCCGGTGCCGTGCTCTCGCCAGTGGATGATGATCGCGCCGCCTGGGCGCAGGTCGATCTCCGCCCCCGCATCGCCGAACCAGGTGCCCACGTGCTCCGGCTGCGTGATCACCGCCCACACCCGCTCGATAGGCGCCGCGATCATCACTTCGCGCTCGATCTGCTCCGGTTCCATTCGCCTGACGCCAGTAAGAAGCCGCCGTTGACGTGTAACCATATGATAACTCGTCAAAAGACAATGCGCAACCTTTGGGTTACACTTTATCCGGGACCTGCCTACATCAGAAACACTGGAGACACGCCCGAAAGCCGTTCTCCCGCGCCTCACCGGCATCCAGGAACGGCGTCACCGACAGGTCTGGCGCGGCGGCCCGCTTCGCTTGCAGCGCTTCACAATCCGCCCAGTGGTACAGCAGTTCGTCGTCACCCACGATCGGCGGCGACTTCGACAGCACGTCCTTCAGCAGCTGGTTGGCGTCCGGCGTGCCGGAATCCCACTCGATCGTGCCATCCGCGAGCACCTCGGGAAAGGAGATGGCGGGGCCGAAGGGCGACGGCGTGCCGCCCGTCAGCACGCTCCAGCGCGGTTCGTCTGTCGCGGGCCCGATAAATCCCTGCACTATGAGCCGCCGAACCGCCGTCTCTTGCGCGGCGGCGGCCAGCGCCGCCTTGATCACGTGCTCGTAGGCCCGCATTTGCGCGTTCCACGCTCGCCGTTCGAAGGGCTTGCCGGGCTTCTGGAAGTAGACCCACTGGTGGATGACGTTGATCTCCTCCTTGTCCGTGGAGTAGACGTGCACCCGGACGCCAGCGGACCCGCTGCCCGGCTGCACGACCCAGTGCCGCGACAAGAGAGCGAGTTCCTCGCACCCCTTTCCGAAGACCTTCTCCTTGACCCACTTGTAGAGGTCTTCCACCACCAGCTCGCCCACCTTGGCGCCGATCTTGAGCGCTGCGCCCGCACCGGCAACGCCCACGAAGGCGCGGATCAGGTCGGGATCCAGCGCGACGAGGACGGTCTCCACGAGGCCGCCGGACATCTGCATCTCGGCCTCGGGCTCGCGCTCCACTGCCAGCGCGTCGCGCGGACCCGGAAAGCTCCCGGAGGCCTCCGTCAGCCACTCAATCCCGAGCGGTCCACTCGCCTGGATCTGTACGCCCATGGTGTCCTCCCGATGAACATGCGGAGCGCGAGCCCGGCGATCACTTCACCGCGTCAGCAGACCGGCGTCCAGTACCAGCTGCGTGCCGGTGACGTAGCGGGCGCGGTCGGAGACGAGGTACAGCACCGCCTCAGCCACGTCCTCGGGCTCGATCCAGGGAACGGGGAGCAGGTTTCCGGCGCTGGCTTCGGCGATCTGCTCGGGCGTCTTGCCCTCCAGCCACGCCAGCCCGTCGTTCATCGGCGTATTGACGCCGGTGGGGTGGATGGAGTTCACCCGCACCCCGTGCGGCGCCAGCTCGATGGCCCACGACTTGGTGAGCCCCGTGAGCCCCCACTTGCTGGCCGCGTAGTGGCTCAGCCGGTTCATCCCGCGCAGCCCGGCCACGGACGAGTTGTTGACGATGACGCCGGATTTCTGCCGGATCATCACCGGGATCACGCGCCGCGCCACCAGCCAGGCGCCCTTGAGGTTGATGTCGACCATGGCGTCCCACTCTTCTTCGGTGAGCTCGTGGGCGTAGCCGTATCCGCAGATCCCCGCGTTGTTGAACAGGATGTCGATGCGCCCGAAGCGCTCCACCGCCCCCTCCACCGCGCGGGTGACCGCCTCGTCGTCGCGCACGTCGCCGGCGAAGGCCAGGCACGCGCTCCCCAGCGCCTCGCACTCCGCCACGAGCGATTCCAGCTCCGCCGACGTCCCCATCCCGTAGCCGGGATACGCCAGCGGCCGCGCCACGTCGTACGCGGCGATGAAGGCGCCGGCCTTCGCCAGCGCCAGCGCCGTGGCGCGCCCCTGCCGTGCGCCGCGCCCGTCACGAACGCCACGCGCCCCGAGAGCTCACCCATGGGCGCCGATCCCTTCCGCCGCCACCGTGGGCTGCTTGCGGTACGGCTGCAGGTAGTCGTCCAGCGGCACCCCCAGCGCGTTGTTCACCACGTTGGTGGCCACCATCAGCGCCCCGAACGCCACCAGCGCCACCATCTGCTCGTCGGTGAAGTACGCGGCCACGCGCTCGTAGACGGCGTCCGGCATCCGGTACGGCGTCACCGCCAGCGCCCGCCCGAACGCGACGACGGCGGCCTCGCGCTCGTCCATCCGCAGCTGGTCCGGATCTTCGCCGCTGTCGATGAGGATGCGGCGGAAGAAGGTGGAGCAGATCAGGCAGTCCGTCTCGGAGCTGACGGCGTGGGCGAAGAGCGTGGTGAGCCGCTCGCCCAGGAAGGGCTGCACCGTGTCGCGCAGCGGGTACCAGGTCATCAGCGCGTCGAACGCCGGCACCGAGCGCAGCAGCGTGCGCTTCATGTTGGTGATGCGGCCCACCAGGAGGTGCGCGTCGTGCGCGGCGGCCTGGTCGGGCGACATCTCGTCGTCCTGCAGCGGGGCGATTCGGGGCATGCGGGGCTCGCGGGGATGCGAAGGATGCTCGGATGCAGTCGGAGATGGGAAGATATTCCGAACCCGCGCGATCCAGCAATCGCCCCTGAACTTCAACAGCAGGGGTACAGAGGAACGGAGAAAAGCCAGAGGAACAGAGGACTGCATGGTTTTCCTCTGTTCCTCCGGCTTTTCTCCGTTCCTCCGTACTCCCCCGCAGTTACTCCGCCTGCCGTACCACGAGCTCGGCGGAGGTCGCGTCGTCCGCCTCCCCTGCCTCTACGCCGCCACGCGGCCAGAGCCCGTAGAACACGGTGGGGAGGACGACACCGCCGGGGTCCTCACCGGCGTCCATCGTCAGTTCAGGCCCTCGATGTCGCGGGCGGCGCGCTCCAGGATCTCGCGGGCGCGCTGCATCCACTGCTCGTCGCCCTGGCGGCGCATGGCGGCGCGGAAGGTGGCGCGCCCCAGGGTGCCGATCGCGGGCCCCAGCACGTGCATCATCGGCCCGAAGACGAACGAGCCGAGCTCGTCCACGCGGCCGAAGATGTCGTCGACGACGGACTGGTTCTGCTCCAGGTACTTCCGCCCCTCGTCCGTGATCTCGAACACCTTGCGGTTGCCCTCTTCCGCGCGGGCGGTGGCGTATCCCAGGTCCTCCAGCAGCGAGAGGGTGGGATACACCGTCCCCGGGCTGGGCGAGTAGGTGCCGCCGAAGCGGTCTTCCAGCTCACGGATGATCTCGTAGCCGTGCCGCGGCTTTTCCGCCAGCAGGCTCAGCACGACGAACTTCAGGTCGCCGTGGGCGAACATCCGTCCGCGCCCCGGCCCGCCCCCCGCCCAGCCGCCGCCCGGCCCTCCCGGCACGCCAAACCCCCACCCGAAT
>DATAAG010000660.1:0-10733 GCA_036260235.1 Longimicrobium sp. | reverse complement strand
GAGAGGCTGCGGCGCCTCTCTGCGTCTCCGCGTCTTTCCTCCTCCTCGAGTATCAGCCCGGGGTCGTCCACGCGCAGGCATGCGCCGCCACTGCGGGTGACGAGGCTCGCGAACGGGCGGATGCGGCCGTCGAAGCCGGTTGCATCCGCCGCGTGCGAGCGCGGCCTCCTACCCGCCCGGCTCCGCCTCGCGGATCGTTCCGCCGCTCCGGTCCGGCGACGACGCCTTCCCGTCGCCCTGGCTGGCGCGCGGGGGTGAGGCGTCGGGGTTCGCGGCGGCCACTGCATCCTCCGCGGCGTAATCGGGAGGTTCCTCGGCGGGCCGGACGTCCGCGGCGCGCAGCCATTCGGCGGTTCGGCGCAGTGCCTCGTCGTACGCCACCGGCTCTGCGTAGCCCAGCTCGCGCCGGATCTTGCGGGTATCGAGGGCGATGTCGACGCGGTGATCGACGTCCGAACGCATACCGGCAGGCAGATCGGCGTCCGGCACCGTGAGGACGTCACCCCGCCATTCCACCGCCCGCGCGAGCGCCCGGACGCGTTCGGCGACCGTGGGAGTCCGCGGCTCGCCGAGGTTGTAGATCTGCCCGGCCGCGCGCCGATCGGTGGCGGCGAGCGCGACCGCGGCTCCCACGTCGTCCACGTAGCCGTGCGTCCAGCGCCAGCGGGCCTGCGCCGTACCGAGCAGAATGAAGGGGCGGCCGTCCTCCATGCGGCGCACTCACCCGGCGAACCGGCGCTGCCGGTCACCCGGGCCGTAGACGGCGGGCAGCCGCAGCACCGTACCGGGCAGCTCCGCGTCGCCGAGCACCGCCCGCTCCACCAGCAGCTTCTCGTAGTCGCGCAGCTCGCCCCAGGGACCCGCCGTCCGGCGGCCGTACGGGTACAGCACCGAGCGCACCGGGGCGTCCTCGCTGATCGAGGGGGGCGCGGCGGCTGGCACGGGCTCCAGGCCGGTCGCCTGGCCGTAGGCGGCGTAGACGTCGGCGCTGGAGACGGCGGCGAGACGCCCCGCGCGGCCGCGGAACGCCTCCACCGCCGCCCGGGCATCTGCTTCTCCGATCGGCACCACCAGCACGACCGCATCGAAGCACGCCGCGCGCAGTTCGGCGGGATAGCGGAGGACGGGGAGCGCGGCGTCGGGGGAGCGCACGTGCCGTACGCTCCCGGGCAGGTCGGGCTCGTGCCGGCCGCGGTGGTAGACGGTCACGTGGTGTCCGGCGCCGTGCAGCGCTCGTACGACCGCGGAACCTACGAAGCCGGTGCCCGCTACCACGAGGACGTTCTGGGCGGCGCTCATCCAGGTCTCCGGACGACGGGTTGCAGAAAACGAAAAGCCCTGGCTCCCCGTGAGAGAAGCCGGGCTTTCGTCGGTTCAACATCGCGAACGGAGGCGAAGGGACCCGAACCCCGGGGGCTCGCGCCCGCCGCAGTTCGAGTGCGGTGCCCAGCAGGGACCCGACCGCTGTCCCACCTGCCGGAGGCCCGCACCGGTTACGACGCCGCGGGGAGGATTCCGGCGGCGGTCGCCTCCAGGGCCGCCTCCAGGTGCACGACGGCCCGGTGCACCGCGGTGCCGCGCTGCTCCTCCGGAAGGGGGTGGGCCGCGCTCAACTCGCCGAGGGCGGCGGTGAAGGAATCGGCGATCTCGCCGCTGCGAACATACCCCAGCCCGTGCAGCTGCCGGCCCAGGTGATCGATCGCGGCTTCGGCGCGGTTCAGCCGCGGGTGCGCGTAGCCGCCCTCGCGCAGCCCGGCCGCGATCGCGCGGATCGCTTCGGGAAAGAACGACGGTCCATCCATGGGCCCTCCATCAATGGAAAAGCAGCCTTCGTCCAGCGTTCCGGCCTGCTCCCGAGGCTTATTCATCCCCCTGGGTCAGCCGCAGGCTGGTGGCAGGCTCACGGTTCGCGTGCGAGGTCTGCCAGCCCGCTCTCATACCGGATCCGGAAGAACACCTGTCATTCTGAGGCTGAGGGAGCGCCCGCACCGAGCCCACGGATGAGCACGGAGCGTGTGGCGCGACCGAAGAATCTCCCGCCCTCTCGCACCGAGCCCCGCCCCGGACGTAGTCCGGGGAACTCACCGTGGCCCGTGAGATCCTGCCGCCCAGCGTACAGATTCTTCGGTCGGCGCGGAGGCCTGTGAGCGGCCCGCAGGATCCGTCGGCGCCTCCCTCCTAAGAAAGTCGCCTCACCAGGAGCCCGCGTTCGTCCGCAACAAACCCGAATTTTCTGATGTGATGGAAGGCGCCCCGCGTCTACAGGCGCTGAATGGAAAGGTCCGGTGTGAGCCGCCGCGCCCCCTCCGGGCTCGCATGACTCGCCACCTCCCCCAAAAACCCCTGGGGGAGGTTGATGGGACGAGAGATTCGTGCGAGACGTCTTTCGTCCTACAGGATCGGCGCAGCCGTTAAGGACTGAATGGAAAGGTCCGGTGTGAGCCGCCGCGCCCCCTCCGGGCTCGCATGACTCGCCCACCTCCCCCAAAAACCCCTGGGGGAGGTTGATGGGACGAGAGATTCGTGCGAGACGTCTTTCGTCCTACAGGATCGGCGCAGCCGTTAAGGACTCAGAATGGCAGTTTATCCGGAATCGGTATCAGGCGCCGGGAGCGTCGGCCAGCGGCAGCCGGATGATGAACGAGGAGCCGGCGCCCACCTTGCTTTCCAGGAGCAGCTCGCCACCCATCTGGCGCACCAGCGCGTGCGAGATCGCCAGCCCCAGCCCCACCCCCGGCGCCTGCGCGGTCCCCTGGCTGCGGTAGTACGGCTCGAAGATCGCCGCGCGCTCCGCCTCGGCGATCCCCGGCCCGGTGTCGGTGACCCGTATCTCGCCCCACGCCGCGCCGCCAGCGACGCGCTCGGCCGCGGCGACGGTGATGGTACCGTCCTGCGGCGTGAACTTCACCGCGTTGCCGACGAGGTTCACCAGCACCTGCCGCACGCGGGCGTGGTCCGCCGTCACGGTGAGGTCGGCCATTCCGCCCAGCTGCAGCGTCTGCAGCTTCGCCTCCGCGGCGGGGATCAGCAGGTGCACCGCCTCGCGCGCCACGTCCGCCAGCCGCACCGGCTCCGCGCGCACCCGCACCACCCCCGCGGTGAGCCGCGCCATCTCCATCACGTTGTCCAGCAGAGAAAGCAGGTGCCGCCCGGCCATCCGCACCCGCCCCAGGGTCTCGCGCTGGCGGTCGTTGACCGGCCCGTACAACTCCTCTTCCAGGATCTCGCAGTACCCGTCGATGGCGCCCAGCGGGGTGCGGATGTCGTGGGCCAGGGTGGAGAGGGCGCGGTCCTTGGCCGTGGTGGCGCCCTCGCTGGCCCGCAGGCGGCCCTCCATCTCCAGGCGCACCTCTCCCCCCAGGCGCGCGTTCTCCAGCGCGACCGCCGCCTGGTCGGCGAGCGCGGCCAGCAGCGACTCGTCGGCGGGGGTGGAGGGCTGCCGCGTGGCGACCGCCACCAGCCCGGTGACCGCGCCGCCCACCACCAGCGGCACCGCCACGAAGAAGTCGTCGGGGACGGCGAGCAGTCCCTGCAGGCGGCCGATCACGTCGTCGTCGGCGCGCACGCGGGCGAGCCGTTCGTCGCTGACGCCGTGCGACGCGCGCAGGTGCAGCATGCCCTCGTCGTCGGCGAGCATGAGGACGGCGGCCCGGCCGTCCAGCAGCTCGGCCCCCCGCTCCACCGTGAGCCGGGTGACCTGCTCCAGCGAGGTGGTGTAGGTGAGCGCGCGGCTGATCTCCGTCAGCCGGCGCAGCTGCCCGAACGCCGGATCCACCGTGCCGAAGGCCGGCGCCGCGCCCATCACAGGACGGAAAGGCCGGCCGCGCTGATCTCCACCTCGCGGACCTTCAGGTCGTGCGCGCTGCCGCGCGTCTTGAGCACGCGCAGCTTGCGGCGGGTCTGCTCCTCGCCTTCCACCGTGAGCAGCAGGACGTTGTCGGAGAGGTAGCTCATGGCGTTCTGCATGCCGCCGCCGGCCAGCACGTTGCCCGTGGTCTCGAAGTTCAGCACGCTGGTGATGGTGCTTACCGCGAAGTGCTGCACCAGCGCGTACAGGTAGTCGTGCAGGCGCTGCGGGTCGGTGGCGGCGCTGGCCAGGTCGCCCAGCGCGTCGATCACCAGCCGGCGCACCCCCCGCTGCTGGATGCGGCGGAACATGTCGACGATGATGCTGTCGATCTGCAGCTCCACGGGCGAGGCGTACACCAGGTCCAGCCCCTGCGCCTGCGCCTGCTCCAGGTCCACGCCCAGTCCCCGGATGGTGCGGACGAGCTGGGTGGGGTTCTCCTGGAAGTTCATGTACAGGCTGGGCTCGCCCTGCCGCGCGCCCTCCAGGGCGAACTGCAGCCCGATCGTCGTCTTTCCCGCGCCGGAGGGGCCCGCCAGCAGCGTGGTGGTGCCGCGCCACAGCCCGCCGTCCAGCATCTCGTCCAGTCCCTGCACGCCGGTGGAGATGCGCTCCGAGGCCGGCTCGTACCCTTCGGGCATCTGCGGGCTCACCAGCCGGGGGTAGATGTCCAGGCCGGAGCCGGTGATGCGGAAGGCGTGCGCCCCCTCCAGGTAGCGGCTGCCGCGCAGCTTGTAGACGCGGAAGAACCGCTCGTCGCGGTTGCCCAGCCGGCGCCGCGACAGCTCCACGATGCCGTCGGCCACGGCGAACTCCGGGTAGCGCAGGATGTCGTCCTCGGTGTACTCGCCCAGCAGGAACGCCGTGGTGCCGTACGCGGTGAGCAGCGCCGTCATGTCGTAGACCATCCGGCGGCGCTCGGCGGCCGAGGGGGCCAGGTCGTGCACGGCCTTGAAGGAGTCGATGACGATCACCTTGGGCGACAGCGTCCGGATGACCTCGCGCAGCATGGGGATGAGCGCGGTGGCCCCCTCCTGGGCGAGCTGCGGTCCCACGTCCTCGTAGATCACCTGGCTGCCCAGCTTCTCCTCGTCGAAGAACTGGAACCCCTGCAGGTAGCGGACGACCTTGGCCAGCGGCTCGGACAGGGTGGTGAAGTACAGGATGGGCCGGTCGCCGCCCGCGTTGTGAAAGATCAGCTGCTCGGCGAAGATCGTCTTTCCAGAGCCGGGGTGGCCCATGATGATGTTGATGGAGTTGGCGGGAAACCCGCCGCCCAGGATGTGGTCCGCCTCGGCGTTGCCGGCGCTCATCCGCTCGCCCGGTTCGGCGGCGGCTTCGCGGGAGTCGCTCCGGCGGTCGGGGACGATTATCGCGAGGGACATGATTCCTCCATGGCTGCGGGTGGGTGCGCCGCAACCAGCTGTTGGACCGCGGCCACGAAGACGGATTCCACCAGGGGCTTGCGCAGGAACGCGCTGGCCCCCGCCTCGGCCGCCCGTCCCGCGGCGGCCAGGATGCTGAAGACGACGACGGGGATGTCGTGGGTGAGCGGGTCTTCGCGCAGGCGGCGGCAGAGCGCCAGACCGTCCAGCCTGGGGATCAGGATCTCCGTCACCACCACGGCGGGACGGAGCAGCCGGGCGCGCTCCAGCGCGGCCGGCCCGTCGTCCGCGAACTCCACCGTGAAGCCCGCCCGGCCCAGGAAGTAGCCCTGCAGCTCGCGGATGTTCTGGTCGCGCTCGGCGATCAGGATCACCGGTGGATCGGGATGCGGACTCTGCATCCTACCTCCCTGGAGCGAAAGGCCGGAGCGAAGGCGCGCCGGCCGGGGTGGCGTGCCGGGCGCGCTGGAAGCGACGGCGTCATGAAGGGCACGCGGCGCCGCATCCGGGCGGGGACGGCAACGGCGCGCACAGGGTCGCGGCGCGCCCCGGCGGGCGTGGAGGGTGGCGGGGGGACGGGAGCGGACCGGAATTGCACGGGACGGCTTTCAACGGAGCGCCTGCCTTTGCTGCGCCATCCTCCGTGGCAGGTATGCAGGAGTGGTGCCGGTGAGCACCCTCCGCCGGAGCTGTATCCCCGTACCCCATCGGGGTGCGTTCCGTTCGGTTTCCGTTCACGGGTGCGGCTGCGCCCGGGGGGCCGCGCGGCACCGCCCGGCGGTGGTGGTCGAAAAAATGCGCGAACGCCGGGCGCCGGCATGACTGCATCGGGAACCGGAGGGGGGATGCGACTGGCCGACTTCATCGCCGCGAACCGGGAGCCGATCCTGGCGGAGTGGGAGGCGTTCGCGCGGACCTGCGCGCCCGCCGGCGCCGCCATGGACATCGCGGGGCTGCGCGACCACGCGGACGAGATGCTCACGGTGATCGCGGCGGACCTCCGCACGCCGCAGAGCCGATCCGAGCAGGCGGAGAAATCCAGGGGCAACGCGCCGGACGCCGACACCGGCGAGGCGACGGCCGCCGAAGAGCATGGCGCCGGGCGGGCGGAGAGCGGCTTCAGCGTGGAGCAGATGGTGGCCGAGTACCGCGCCCTGCGCGCCAGCGTCATCCGGCTGTGGACCCAGGCGCGCGGCGAGCTCACCCCGGCCGACGTCGGCGACCTGACGCGGTTCCACGAGGCCATCGACCAGTCGCTCGCGGAATCCATCTCGCGGTACACGCAGGACCTGGATCGTTCCAAGCAGATGTTCCTCGCGATCCTGGGGCACGACCTGCGCACGCCGCTCGGGGCCATCCTCACCTCCGCCAGGTTCATGCTCGACACGCGGGAGCTGGCGGAGCCGCACCTGACGCTCACGTCGCGGATCGTCAGCAGCGCCACCCGGATGAACCAGATGGTCGGGGACCTCCTGGACTTCACCCGCAGCCGCCTGGGGGGAGGGATCCCGATCGAGCGGGCCGAGATGGCCCTGGGAAAGGTGGTGCACGAGGTGGTCGACGAGATCTCGGCGGCGCACCCGCACCGCCGGCTGCAGGTGCAGGCGCGCGGCGAGCAACGGGGCGAGTGGGACTGCGAGCGCGTGAGCCAGGCGCTCACCAACCTGATCGCGAACGCGGTGCAGCACGGCGCCGAGGGGACCACGGTCACGGTCGAGCTCCGCGGCGACGAAACCGAAGCCACCATCGCCATCCACAACCGCGGCCGCCCCATCCCGGCCGACCAGCTGGACGGGATCTTCAACCCGATGAAGGCCAGGGAAGCGCCGGCAAGGGCCGCGGCCGGCGGGCCCACCGGCAGCCTGGGCCTGGGGCTCTACATCGCCGAGCGGATCGTGACGGCGCACAACGGCAGGATCGACGTGGAGTCGTCGGAAGCGGAGGGCACCACCTTCACGGTGCACCTGCCGCGCCGCGGCTGAAGGGCGGCCGCCGCGCGGAATGCGCCGCGGTCCGCGGGGTGATCGCGTGACCGCCGCGGCTCGTCCCGCGGGGCGCTGGCTGTGCCCCGTACGGGTTCTCCGGCCGGCGCTCACGCCGGATCCGCAGGTGGATCGGCTCCGCGCGGCGCGCGGAGGAGCTGCCAGGACCGCGCCGCGGCCCGGAGCGTGCCTTCCCCGGGCGGAAGGCCGCAGTCGTCCGTTTTCGTGATCGCACACACCCCGCCGGCCGGAGCCGGGCGGGCCCCCCCGCGCCGAAGGACGGCATGAGCACGCTGAGCCGGGATGTCGCACCGCTGGACGACGAGGCGCGCAGCGCCCTGGTCGCTCGCGGGCTGGAGGAGCTGCTGGGCGAGGCCAACCTGGCCCGCTACGAGGCGGAGACGGCGGACCGCGCCCGGAACACCTTCCTGGCCACCATCTCGCACGAGTTCCGCACCCCGCTCACGGCCGTGCAGGGGTACGCGGACCTGCTGGCCGGCGAGGCGTCGGGGGTGCTCCCCGAGCCGCAGCGCCGACAGGTGGCGCGCATTCGCGCGGCCAGCGACCATCTTCTGGGCCTGATCGACGAGATCCTGACGTTCGCGCAGCATCAGGCGGGCCGTGCGGAGATTCGTCCGCGGCTGGTGGACGTGTCCGACGTGGCCCGGGACGTGGCGGTGATGGTGGAGCCGATGGCCGCCGCCAAGGAGCTGCGCTTCACCGTACGCATTCCCCCGGGGCCGACCCCCTTTTGCACCGATCCGGGCAAGTTCCGCCAGATCGCGCTCAACCTGGCCGCCAACGCGGTAAAGTTCACCGCGGCCGGCGAGGTAGGCCTGGAGCTGGAAGTGGTGGACAGGTGCGTCGTGCTGCGGGTGAGCGACACGGGAATCGGCATTGCCCCCGGGCACGCCGAGCACGTGTTCAACCCGTTCTGGCAGGTGGACCAGTCCAACGGCCGCGCGGGGGGAACGGGGCTGGGGCTGGCGGTGGCGCGCCAGCTCGCCGTGCTGCTGGAAGGTGAGGTGACGCTGCGGAGCGAGCTCGGCGGCGGAAGCGTCTTCACCGTGCGGCTTCCGCCCCTCTCTCCCCCCGACACCGCGGCGAAGACGGAGACACCCCCGCCCCCCGCGCAGGTGGAGCACCGGCTGGCGGGGCGCAGGGGGCCGCCCCGCCGGGGTGCCACGCCGGCTCTGCCTGACGAGCCGCACGCCAGCGAGGGGTAAACGGCCGCCGCCACGCCGCCACCGGAGCGCTGCCGCTCTCATCCCGGGCGTGGT
Organism: Longimicrobium sp.; assembly: GCA_036260235.1. Taxonomy (GTDB): domain Bacteria; phylum Gemmatimonadota; class Gemmatimonadetes; order Longimicrobiales; family Longimicrobiaceae; genus Longimicrobium. The sequence continues at coordinate 2,239 of DATAAG010000660.1, read as the reverse complement.
GCGCGTCCGCCGGACCCTTTTGCGATCCGGGTGTATGGGACCGCAGGGCCGCGTTTCGCGGCGCCGCAGGACCTCACGGCTAGCGAGGCTCCATTGAAGTCCCCAGATACTCGTCCGGGCATGCTCCCGCCGCCCGGCACCGACGCCGCTCCGGGTGCCGTTCCCGTCCGCCCGCGAACGCGCTGGCGGGCGGCGCTGTCCCGCTGGTGGGCGTTCGCGCGCGGGGTCTACGCCGGCCGTGTTGCCGCGGCGGCGGCCCGGGCCAGCAACCACCGCTTCTTCCCTCACGCCTCCGAGCCGGCGAAAGACGAGCGCCCGCCGCACGCCCCCCCGCGCGGCGTCACGGTGCGGAAGGCATGATCCTGTCCGCAGGGATCGGCGGCGGTGTCGCGTCATGCCCCAAACGAAAACGGCCCCTGCACCCGCGAAGGGTACAGGGGCCGTTCGAATTCGCATCGCAACAGCGGAGGCGGAGGGACTCGAACCCCCAAGGGCTTGCGCCCGCCGCATTTCGAGTGCGGTGCCTTACCAATTAGACTACGCCTCCAACGATCTTTCCGACACACAGTCGGGACGGCCGGATTTGAACCGGCGACCCCTCGCTCCCGAAGCGAGTGCTCTACCGGGCTGAGCCACGTCCCGAAAAACCCAAACCTACCCTGCGGAGCGGACCGGGTGGGATTCGAACCCACGAGGGCTGTTAACCCCACACGATTTCCAATCGTGCTCCTTAAGCCGCTCGGACACCGGTCCAGGGCGGAGCGGAGAGGGCGGGATTCGAACCCGCGTCTGCCTTTTGGGCAGGACGGTTTAGCAAACCGTTGGTTTTAGCCACTCACCCACCTCTCCATGCCGATGCGTACGCGGTCAGCCCACCGCGCGCGCCCGAGTTGCCCCCCCAGGGCTCGAACCTGGACTTTCCTGATCCAGAGTCAGGCGTGTTGCCAATTACACCAGGGGGCACCCGTACCCGAATTTTCAAAAAACAAGAGCGGGAGACGGGGCTCGAACCCGCGACCCTCAGCTTGGGAAGCTGATGCTCTGCCAACTGAGCTACTCCCGCGCTCTCCAGACCGGCAAATCTAACGCGACTGCCGCCGATTGACCAGAGCCACCGGTCGGATTTGAACCGACGACCGCTCGATTACGAATCGAGTGCTCTACCCCTGAGCTACGGTGGCAGCAGTCTGTTTTCCTACCAGTGGAGCCGAGGGGAATCGAACCCCTGACCTCTGCAGTGCGATTGCAGCGCTCTCCCAGCTGAGCTACGGCCCCTTCAACTTCGAGGTGACAGGTTACAGGGAACCGGTTACAGCCAGCAGTTCCCGATGTGGTCGCAGGCTGTAACCTGTAACCTATCCCCTGTTCCCTATGGGCGGTACAAGACTCGAACTTGTGACCTCCACGATGTCAACGTGGCGCTCTAACCAACTGAGCTAACCGCCCCTGTACCCGCCAGTGGTGGGGGTAGGATTCGAACCTACGTAGGCATTACGCCGGCAGATTTACAGTCTGCTCCATTTGGCCGCTCTGGTACCCCACCATACATGGAGCCGAGGGGAATCGAACCCCTGACCTCTTGAATGCCATTCAAGCGCTCTCCCAACTGAGCTACGGCCCCAGGCGCCGCGCTGGAACGCGGCGTTCACCAACCCGTGTTTTCAATGCCTGCTGCGGCTCTATCCGCAAGCGGGGCCGACGGGACTCGAACCCGCGACCTCCGGAGTGACAGTCCGGCACTCTAACCGACTGAGCTACGGCCCCTTGTGCGTCTTGGCTTCTACCCCGGAGCACGCCTCTCCGGCATCAGAGCGGGCAACCGGGCTCGAACCGGCGACCTCAACCTTGGCAAGGTTGCGCTCTACCAACTGAGCTATGCCCGCATCAAACCTGCCAGCGACCCGACGCTCCCACGGGGAATCGAACCCCGCTCTCCACCTTGAAAGAGTGGCGTCCTAACCGATAGACGATGGGAGCCAGCTCCCCCAAGCTCGCGATGGGACTCGAACCCATGACCTCTTCCTTACCAAGGAAGTGCTCTGCCGGCTGAGCTACGCGAGCACCGCCTGCGGCGGCGCGGTCTTTCAAGCAGGCCAGGAGGGACTCGAACCCCCAACCGCCGGTTTTGGAGACCGGTGCTCTACCAATTGAGCTACTGACCTACAGTGGCCAGGGAGGGAATCGAACCCCCGACACCACGATTTTCAGTCGTGTGCTCTACCAACTGAGCTACCTGGCC
>DATAAG010000659.1:0-11462 GCA_036260235.1 Longimicrobium sp. | reverse complement strand
AAACTCAAAAGGTCGCCCGAGGACGTCCCGGGAGGTGCTGGAGTGGAACCCAGCCGGTCCGGAAAACGTCCCCGGGTGATGCGCCCCGCCCAATCAAAACGATTTGCTGGACGGGCTCTATTCCCTATTCCCTATTCCCTGCCCTACTGGTTGATCCCCAGCTGGTGCAGGATGAACGCGTACCGGAACGCCGTCTCCCGCAGTGCGTCGTAGCGGCCGGACGAGCCGCCGTGGCCGGCGCCCATGTTGGTGCGCAGGATGAGCACGTTGTCGTCCGTCTTCATCGTCCGCAGCCTGGCGACCCACTTGGCCGGCTCCCAGTACGCCACGCGTGGGTCGTTCAGCCCCGTGGTCACCAGCATGGCGGGGTAGTCCTTGCGCTCCACGTTGTCGTACGGCGAGTAGGAGAGCATGTAGCGGTAATGCTCCTCGTTGGCCGGGTTGCCCCACTGCTCCCATTCGCCGGCGGTGAGGGGGATGCTGGCGTCGGCCATGGTGTTGATGACGTCCACGAACGGCACGTCGGCGACGACGGCCTTGAACAGGTCCGGCCGCATGTTCACCACCGCGCCCATCAGCAGCCCGCCCGCGCTGCCGCCGCGGATGGCCAGCCGCTCGCTGCTGGTGTAGCGCTCGCGCACCAGGTGCTCCGCCGACGCGATGAAGTCGGTGAAGGTGTTGCGCTTGTTCATCATCTTCCCCTGGTCGTACCAGGAGCGGCCCATCTCCTGCCCGCCCCGGATGTGCGCGATGGCGAAGATCACCCCGCGATTCAGCAGGCTCAGGTTGGCGTTGGAGAAGGTGGGGTCCGTGCTGCTGCCGTACGAGCCGTACGCGTACAGCAGCATGGGCCGCGAGCCGTCGCGTACCAGCGGCTTCCTGTAGACCAGCGAGATGGGCACCATCGTGCCGTCCTCGGCGCGTGCCCAGGTGCGCTCGGTGGCGTACTGCGAGGGGTCGTACCCGCCCAGCACCTCCTGCTGCTTCCGCAGCTCGCGGCGGCGCGTCACCATGTCGTAGTCGAACACGGAGAAGGGCGTCACCATCGACTGGTAGCCGAAGCGCAGGTTGGTGGTGTTGTACTCCGGGTTGCTTCCCGGGCCCGCCGTGTAGACCGGCTCCTCGAAGGCGATCACGTGCTCGTCGCCGCTGTTCACGTCGCGCACGCGGATCTGCCGCAGGGCGTTGGTGCGCTCGTACATCACCAGGTGGCCGCGGAACACGTCGAAGCCGTCCAGCAGCACGTCGTTGCGGTGCGGCACCAGGTCGCGCCAGTTGGCGCGGGAGGGGTCGCTCTCCGGCGCGGTGACCAGCTTGAAGTTGTTGGCGCCGTCCGCGTTGGTGCGGATGACGAAGCGCCCGTTCTGGTGGTTCACCGTGTACAGCAGGTCCTTCTGCCGCGGCGACACCACCCGGAACGGGTCGCTGGGCCGGTCCGCCCGCGCCACCCACGCCTCGGAGGTGGTGAAGCTGCCGCTGGAGATCACCAGGTACTGGTCGTCCTTGGTGCGGTACACGCCGACGCGGAAGAGCACGTCGGGCTCCTCGAACACCAGCTGGTCCTGCGCCGCGCTGGTGCCCAGGGTGTGACGGAAGATGCGGTTGGGCCGCTGCGCCGCGTCGGTCTTGGTGTAGAAGAGCGTGCGGTTGTCCGCCGCCCAGGTGGCCCCGAAGCTGATGCTGTCCACGCGCTCGGGGAGGATCTCACCGGTCTCCAGGTTCTTCACCATGAGCGTGAAGTGCTCGGACCCGGTCGTGTCGATCGAGAACGCCAGCAGCCGGTGGTCGGGGCTCACGCTGTAGGCGCCCAGGCTGAAGTAGCGCTTCCCCGCGGCCATCTGGTTCTGGTCCAGGATGACCTCCTCCGGCGCCTCCATGCTCCCCCGCCGCCGCGCGAAGATCGGGTACTGCTTTCCCTCCTCCGTGCGCGAGTAGTAGAAGTACGGGCCGATGCGGTCCGGCACGTTGGTGTCCGTCTGCTTGATGCGCCCCAGGATCTCCTGGTACAGCGTCTCCTGCAGCTGGCGCGTGGGCGCCATCACCGCCTCGGTGTAGGCGTTCTCCGCCTCCAGGTACGCGATGACCTCCGGGTTGTTGCGGTCGCGCAGCCAGAAGTAGTTGTCGATGCGCACGTCGCCGTGCATGGTGTCCGTCTTGGGGATCACCCGGGCGACGGGGGGCGCCGGCAGCGCGGCCTGGCCGTTCTGTGCCTGCACGGGCACGGAAGCCGCGGCGGCGGCCAGCAGGGCGAGGATGCGCAGCGTGATTCGCGGCATGGTTCGGCGGGGAACAGGGTGTGCGAAAAACTTAGCACATCCAGGATAATCGTCCGCAGCCGCGCGCGACAGGGGGATGTTCACGGCGGTGCGGGAACGGATTCCATCGGCAACGTTATCAGGAGCGGACGGCCCGGCTTCGGACGGGCGATCCAGGGATCCATCCACGGGGAGGGGAGGCACGCATGCCGCGGGGCAAGATCTACGCAGACGTCACGCAGACCATGGGCGACACGCCGCTCATCCGGCTCAACCGCCTGGGGGCGGGGCTGCCGGGGCGCATCGCCCTCAAGCACGAGGGCTTCAACCCGTTCAACTCGGTCAAGGACCGCATCGGCGCGGCGATGGTGGACGACGCCATCCAGCGGGGCGCGCTGCGCCCCGGGATGGTGATCGTGGAGCCCACCAGCGGCAACACCGGGATCGGCGTGGCGTACGCGGCGGTGGCTCGCGGCTTCCGCTGCATCTTCACCATGCCGGAGACCATGACCCTCGAGCGCCGCAACCTGCTGCGCGCGCTGGGGTGCAAGTTCGTCCTCACCGAAGGGCCGAAGGGGATGAAGGGCGCCATCGCGCGGGCGGAGGAGATCGCGAGACGGCTGGGCGGCCGCGCGTGGATGCCGCGCCAGTTCGACAACCCCGCCAACCCCGACATCCACTACCGCACCACGGGGCCGGAGATCTGGGAAGACACGAACGGGCAGGTGGACGTCTTCGTGGCCGGCGTGGGGACGGGCGGCACCATCACCGGCGCGGGCCGCTACCTGCGCGAGCGCAAGCCGGGCATCCGCATCGTCTGCGTGGAGCCGGCGGAAAGCCCGGTGCTCTCCGGCGGCCAGCCGTCGCCGCACAAGCAGCAGGGGATCGGCGCGGGGTTTGTTCCCGGCAACCTGGACACGGGGATCTACGACGAGATCGTACGGGTGACCAACGACGACGCCATCGCCACGGCGCGGCGGCTGGCGCGCGAGGAGGCGATCTTCGCGGGGATCTCGTCCGGCTCCATCACCTGGGCGGCGCTGCAGGTGGCCGCGCGGCCGGAGATGGAAGGAAAGCTGATCGTCTCCGTCATCTGCGACTTCGGCGAGCGGTACCTCTCCAACCCGGTGTACAACGAGCTGCCGGACCCGGACTTCGCCGAGTTCGAGGACGCGCTCGCCATGGAGCCGGCGGCGGCCTGAACGGGTGATGGGGTGAGGGGGTGAACGGGCACCGGTCTCAAGCAGTGAGAAGCGGAGGCGCGGAGAGATCCTCTCTGCGCCTTCCCGCATTTCGGCGGGATGCCCGCCGATGATCGGATGGGTGCGTCTCGCCGCCTTTCGGGAAAGTGTCCACTCATCAGGACATGCGCACATCATGAGGCGGATGGGCGGATTACGCTAACTCTCTCCAGAATACACACTTGTACACGCGCGGCCTCATGGCAGGCAGAGTGCCTGAGAGAACGCCAGGACTCGGACTTACGAGCCCAGTGCGCCATCCGGGCGATCGGCGGATCACCGGAGCCTGATCCCCCCTCTCCCCGCCGCGCGGCCCCATCCGCGCAGCTGAAGTGATAGATTAAAATTTTGCGAAAGCGCGGCCTGGGATTCACCGGGTCGCGTTTTCGTATGTTACCTATCCACAACCACTTGGATTTTGTGCGGATGCGGCTTTGCGCGCCTGTGGCGCAACCGGTACGGACAGCTTCCGCCTGCGCGCGGACGAGTTTTTCGCGGGCACTGGACGCGGGGCACAGGGGTGTTACCCTAGGGTCCGAGCGAAGCGTTCACTGGAGCTGAACCATGCCCAAGACCAAGCTGCCGTGGCGGACCCTGGCACCTCCTGGCCCGAGTGGACGTTTGGATCCCGAGCTGGTGAGGAAGGCGATCCTCGAGGTCAAGGCGCTGACCGAGGCCAAGGAGGCCCGCGCCAGGGCGCGCGCCCGGAAAGCCCGCGCTTCGACCGGTCGGCAGGCTGGGCGCAGCCGCCGCTGCCGGCGGGGAGCAGGTACGACCGGAGCGTGTTCCTGAACTGCCCGTTCGACGCGGCGTACCGGCCGCTGTTCCACGCGGCGGTGTTCGCCATCCAGGACTGCGGGTTCCACGCCCGTTGCGCGCTGGAGGCGGAGGACGCCGGCGAAGAACGCCTCCGCAAGATCAAGCGGATCATCCCGCGAGTGCCGCTACGGCATCCACGACATCTCCCGCGTTCAGCTGGACGCGGACAACGGGCTCCCGCGGTGCAACATGCCGCTGGAGCTCGGCCTGTTCCTGGGCGCGCAGGAATACGGCTCCGGCGCGCAGCGGCGGAAGCGCTCGCTGGTGCTGGACACCGAGCCCTACCGCTACCAGAAGCTCTGCTCCGACATCGCCGGCCAGGACGTTCGCGCGCACGGAGACGACCCCAGGCGGGTGATCGCGGCGGTCCGCGCGATGCTCTCCACCGCGCTGGACGGGTGCGCGCGCCTGCCGGGAGAGGCGAAGATCTGCGACACGCGGTGTTCCGGGCGGAGCTTCCCTCCATCTGCCGCCGCGTCCACCTTCGCCCTTCGGAGCTCCAGTTCGTGGAGCTCCGCTTTGTGCTGCGCGACTGGCTGAGCACCCATCCGCTCTGAGCGGAGGTCACCCGCGTGCACGGGCCAGGCGCGGGCGATCGCGCGAACGTACGGCGCGGCACGTAAAGACGGTGGCCGGGGATTGGCCCCCGGCCACCGTTGCCGTTCTTCGCGGACACTCACCCGGCGAGGCCGCCGTACCGGCGTTCACCCGCGGTACCTGTACATCCTCACCATGTACCGGCAGCGCACGTCCGGGCAGGATACGTTCAGTACACGAACCCTGTACTTCCCTCCCCGGTCGGCCCGGAAGAACACTGCCGGATGGCGGCCGCGCGTGCGATCGGCCCTCACCAGCCTGCCGTCCGGATCGTAGACCTCGATGTCGAGGTCCCCGCATCCCTCTGCGCCGGATCCGAGAACGAGGTGCCGCTGGCCCTTGCAGACGAAGAATTCCCGGTCCGCATGCTCACCCTGCGTCAGGCTCGACCGGTGAATGGCCGAGCAAGGCTCGTATCCATGCCACCGTGCAGCCTCGTCCCGCGGATGCCGCTCGTCCGTACCGGCAACCGTGGACAACGGGTCCTTTCGAACCCGGCCGAGTAGCTGGGGCACGGACGAGATCCCGGTGATGAAGACGAAGATCGCAAGGATCGCCGCAGCCGTCTCCAGTCTCGAGTAACCCGCCCGTCTCGCAACCTGCCTCATCTGGCCGCCTCCTGGGTGCTGGTTCCCGGAAGCCGGCTTACCTCGGCACTGCCCGCGGCTCAGAAAATCGAAAGCCACGGGACGATGCCCCGTGGCTAGGTGCAGGGTAAGCTGCTGCGCCTGGCGTGCTACACGGGGGGAAGCGCGCGCTCCGTGCGGGCTGCTGCTCCGGCACGCCGCCCGGCAAGAATCACGGAGGAGTTTTGCATGCTCATCAGATTCGGCCGGGCTCTTTCGTCTCCAGCGAAGGATGTCCCGCATTGGGGGGACGCCCAGGGACACGGGTACGGCCGACCGCCGGTGGAGGAGCCCTCTCGCCTCGATCGGACGTACATTTTGATCATCTACAAACTGCCACCATTCGTCAAGGGGGGGGGGAGGCGCCGCACGGCAGCTCACGCGCTGGCCGCCGCCCAGGCGCGGGCGGCGGCGAGGGCGCGGCTCCACCCGGAGAGGAGCGTGGCGCGGCCGGAGGCGTCGGCGGCGGGGTGGAAGACGCTCTCGTCGGGGCGGGCGGCGTGAAACTCCTCCGGCGAGTCCCAGAAGCCGGCCGCCAGGCCGGCCAGGCCGGCGGCGCCGCGGGCGGTCATCTCCACCATGGACGGGCGGCGGACGGGAACGCCCAGCACGTCCGCCTGGAACTGCATCAGCCAGTCGTTGGCCGTGGCACCGCCGTCCACCCGCAGCTCGCCGATGCGCACCCCCGCATCCCCCTCCATCGCCTCCACCACGTCGTGCGTGGAGTACGCCATGGCCTCCAGCGCGGCGCGGACCAGGTGGGCGCGGGTGCTGCCGCGGGTAAGGCCCACGATCGTCCCGCGCGCGCCGGGCTCCCAGTGCGGCGCGCCCAGCCCCGTGAACGCGGGGACGAAGTAGACGCCGTCGTTGGATTCCAGCGAGCGCGCCAGGAACTCCGTCTCGCCCGCGTTCTCCACCACGCGCAGGCCGTCGCGCAGCCACTGCACGGCGGCGCCGGCGATGAAGATGGACCCCTCCAGCGCGAAGGCCCGCTCGCCGCGGGGACCGCAGGCGGCGGTGGTCAGCAGCCCGTGCCGCGACTCCACCGGCTGCCCGCCCGTGTGGACGAGGAGGAAGGCGCCGGTGCCGTAGGTGTTCTTGCTCTGCCCCTGGCTCCAGCAGCCGTGCCCGTACAGCGCGGACTGCTGGTCGCCCGCGATGCCGGCGACGGGCACCTCGGCACCCAACGCGCTCCCCGCGGTGGTGCCGTAGACCTCGGAGGAGGCGCGGACCTCCGGCAGCACGGCGGCCGGAACGCCGAACAGGTCCAGCATCCGTGGGTCCCAGGCGCCGCTGTGCAGGTCGTACAGGAGCGTGCGCGAGGCGTTGGTGGGGTCGGTGAGGTGCAGCCGGCCGCCGGTGAGGTTCCAGACCAGCCAGCTGTCGATGGTCCCCGCCGCCAGCTCGCCGGAATCGCCACGGGCGCGCGCGCCGGGGACGTTGTCCAGCAGCCAGGCCAGCTTGGTGGCGCTGAAGTACGGGTCGATCACCAGGCCGGTGCGGCGCCGCACCTCCGGCTCGTGGCCGGCGTCCTTGAGGGCGCGGCAGGCGTCCGCGGTGCGCCCGTCCTGCCACACCAGCGCGCGGTGGATCGGCCGCCCGGTGGCGCGGTCCCACACCACGACGGTCTCGCGCTGGTTGGTGATCCCGATCGCCGTGATCCCGTCCAGCCCCACCCCCGCGTGCGCCGCGGCCACGCGCGAGACGCGCCGGGTCACGTCCCAGATCTCCTCCGCGTCGTGCTCCACCCACCCCGGCCGCGGAAAGTGCTGCGTGAACTCGCTGTACGCGCGGCCGCGCACCTGGCCGTCACGGTCGATGACCAGGCAGGTGACGCCCGTGGTGCCTTCGTCGATGGCGAGGATCATGGCGCGCCGGGAAGAGGGTGGGAGTGGATCGGGAGGAACGCTGCACATCCTACCGCGCCGCACGCCGTCCGTCTACCGTCCACGTGTCGGGTGCGAAACCCCGGATGACCGGCGCGGGACCGATCCCCTCGAGGCGCCGGCGCGGGTGCTGGCGAACGGGGCGAAACCGGCCCAAGTTGATGCCCATCGATCCACGGCCGCACGAGGGGACGTCATGACGAAACCGCGCACGGCGGGCAGGAGAGCGCTCGCGTACTTCCTGTTCTTCCTCGCCTTCCTCTTCGCCCTGGCTTTTCTGGGCGGGGGCAGCGACTGGCACGTCTCGCTCTTTTCGTGCGCGGTGGCGGCGACCGCGGCCTGGCTGATCCTGCGGTCGGTCAGGCGGGATCTGGAGGGGAACCAGGAAGCGGCACACATCCAGCGGCAGCTTGCGGTGCTCAAGCTGGCGGAGGCGGAGGACGGACAGCTCACGGTGACGGAGGTGGCGGCCAAGCTGGGCTGGTCGCTGGACGAGGCGGCCGCCACCCTGCGCTCGCTGGACGACGGCGTGCGCGTGACCACCACGCTGACCGACGACGGGATCATGCTGTACGACTTCCCGGAGCTCATCCACGACCCGGGACGGCGCAACCGGCAGCGCTGATCCGCGTACCGAATGGAACACACGAAGGGCAGCGGGGAATCCCGCCGCCCTTCGTGTGTTTGCGAGATCGCTCCCCGCTCAGCCGCCGGGGCCGTACTCGGCGTCGACGGCCTTGCGGATCTGGTTGAGGCGCTTGCCTGCCTCGTGCAGCTCGTGGACGAGGCGCGCCTGGGCCTGGCAGATGCCGCAGGTGCCCGCCATCTCGTTCTCGAAGCACTCCAGCAGCGAGCGCAGCCCGTCGCGCGCGTGGCAGTCGCAGTGGCAGTAGATGCCGTCCAGCACCCGGGGGATCTGCGCCGCCATCGCGTACACCTCTCTCGCGCGCTCCGGCACCCGCTCCGGCGGCAGCACCCGCTCCGCGGTGATCCCCTGCCGCGGCGCGGGATGCCGGTGCTTCTGCGCCGCCGGTGCGCCGGCGGCAGACCCGCCGTGGTGGTGGGCGTGCTCCTGCGCCCCCGCGCCGGCGGGGACCAGCGCGCAGAGCAGCGCGGCCGCCATCAGCATCGGCAGGCGCGGGGAGCGGTGTGCGGAGCGGGAGAACGGACGCATGGCAGTGCCGCGGGATCGGGTTGAAGGCCTTGATGATAACGCCTGCGGCGCGTTCCGCCTACCCGGCGCGCCGCCGGTCCGGTGTCCGCGGGGGCGGACGTGCCACACCGGGCTGGTGCGCGGCCGCCCCAGACACCGGGCGGCCGCGGAGCGTCCGCCGGGGGCTGATTCCGCAAAACGGGCGGCGGAAAGCACTTACGACCGCAGCGCACCGCGGGGCCGCACGGCACGCTAGTTGACGGAGGCGCCGCGCCAACCCCGGCGTCCCCACCACGCCCCGCCCCGCCCGACCGTGCGAATCACCCTGGTGCTCCGCCCCGACGTGGCGGAAGAGCTCCGCAGCCCCCGGCCCGCCCCGGGTGCCGCGCGGGCGCTGCTGGAGACGGCGGGGGCGATGGGCGTCGCGCTGCGGCCCACGCACCCCGGCGCCACGGACGCCCTGCTCGTACCCTTCTACCACGCGGAGGTCCCCGACCCCACCGCCGCCGGGCAGGTGCTCGAGCGGCTGCGCGCCGCCGAAGGGGTAGAGGCCGCGTACCTCAAGCCCCCGGAGGCGCTCCCCTGACGTACCGCCGTTCCCATCAATTGAGAAAGGCCCATCATGAGCACGCCACGAACCCCGCGTCCCCCCACGTCCAACCGCTCCACCTCGAGCCGTTCCACCGGCGGGCAGCCGCAGTTCCGCGAGCTGATCGCCGTCGCCCGCGCCGACGCCGGACTGCGCGCGACCGGGGCCACCCTGGCCGCGGCCGAAGGCACTTCCGTGGACGGCCTGGCGCTGGCGCTGGAAGCCGCCGGCGCGACCATCCAGCCGCTCTTCGGGCCCAGCGAGGAGCGCGTGCGCGGCGCCACCGCCGCCGCGCCGGACGCCACGCAGGCGGAGCTGCCGGACCTGTCGCGCTTCTACTCGGTGAAGGCCCCCGACGCCCGCCTGGACGATCTGGCCCGGATGCTGGCCGAGCACGACGCCATCGAGACGGCGTACGTGAAGCCCGCGCCGGTGCCCGCCGCCCTCAACGACATGGCCCCCACCGGCGACGAGGCGCCGCCGGTGTCGCCGGACTTCACGTCGCGGCAGGGGTACCTGAACGCCGCGCCCGCCGGCATCGACGCGCGCTACGCGTGGACGGTGGCGGGTGGGAGCGGCGCCGGCGTGCGGGTGATCGACATCGAGGGCGCCTGGCGCTTCACGCACGAGGACCTGGTGCAGAACCAGGGCGGCGTGGTGGGCGGCACCCCCATCGCCGACCTGGGCTGGCGCAACCACGGCACCGCGGTGCTGGGCGAGTTCGGCGGCGACCGCAACGGCTTTGGCGTCACCGGCATCTGCCCGGACGCCACGGCGTTCGCCATCTCCTTCACCCCCGACGGCACGGCCGCGGCCATCACCGCGGCGGCCAACCGGCTGTCGCCGGGCGACATCATCCTCATCGAGCTGCAGCGCACCGGGCCGGCCGGGCGCTTCATCCCGCTGGAGTGGTGGCCCGACGACTACGCCGCCATCCGCTACGCCACCTCGGTGCGCGGCGTGATCGTCGTGGAGGCGGCGGGGAACGGCGCGGAGGACCTGGCCAACCCGGTCTACGACCAGAACCCCGGCGGCTTCCCGGCGGACTGGCGCAACCCCTTCCGCCGCAACCCGGCGGACAGCGGCGCCGTGCTGGTGGGCGCGGGCGCGCCGCCCCCGGGAACGCACGGGCGGGACTGGGGGCCGGACCGCTCTCGGCTGGACTTCAGCAACTTCGGGCCGAACGTGGACACGCAGGGGTGGGGCCGGGAGGTGACCACCTGCGGCTACGGCGACCTGCAGACGGGCGCCAGCGAGGACGTGTGGTACACGGACCAGTTCAGCGGCACCAGCAGCGCCTCGCCCATCGTGGTGGGCGCGCTGGGCGCCACGCAGGGCGCGCTGCGCGCGGCGGGCAAGCCGCTGCTGACCCCGGCGACGGCGCGCAGCATCCTGCGCAGCACGGGCTCGCCGCAGCAGGACGCGGTGGGCCGGCCGGTGACGCAGCGCATTGGCAACCGGCCCAACCTCAAGCAGATCTTCGCCTCGCTGGGGCTGGGCGGGCCGGCGGCGGTGCCGCTGTACCGGTATTGGAACCCGGGGATCGGCGACCACTTCTACACCACCGACTTCAGCGAGCTGGGGACCGGGCGCCACGGGTGGAACTACGAGGGCGTCCAGTGCTACGTCTCGCCGCAGCGGGTCACGGGCTTCATCCCGCTGTACCGGTACTGGAACCCGACCATCGGCGACCACTTCTACACGACGAACTGGGCGGAGCTGGGAAGCGGCCGCTACGGCTGGGCGTTCGAGCGCATCCAGTGCTACGTCACCGCCAGCCGCCTGTCCGGCACGGTGCCGCTGTACCGCTACTGGAACGCGGGGATCGGCGACCACTTCTACACCACCAACTGGGCGGAGCTGGGCTCCGGGCGCTACGGCTGGGCGTTCGAGGGGATCCAGTGCTACGTCTATCCCAGCCGGGTGACGCTGGCGCCGCAGGCCGCCGCGCCCGAGGCCGCGGGCGAGATGCCGGCGGAGGCGCTGGAGGTGGGCGAGCCGGCGGAGGCGGGGATCGGCGCCGGCCTCCCGGGCACCTTCCGCATCGGGATCGCGCAGGAAGCGGAGGAAGAGACGGGCGAGCCGGCGTTCGCGGTGACGGCGGAGCAGGGCGAGCCGGAGCCCGTCCAGCGCTCCTTCACCGTCCCCTTCCCCGCGGGCTTCCGCAAGAAGGGAGAGCGGGGCAACGGCCGTTCGCGCCCGGTGACCGTCTCCTTCACCGTGGGTGACGACGAAGGCTGATCACCCGTCCTCGCACGATGCTCCAGGCCCCGCCGCGCTCCCCGCGCGGCGGGGC
>DATAAG010000658.1:0-6036 GCA_036260235.1 Longimicrobium sp. | reverse complement strand
AAAGGCCCACGCGACCTACTCGGAACTGTGGCAGGCTCCGCGCGAGCGCCCCCTCCGCTCGCTCAGGCTCGCACCTCCCCCAAAAACCCCTGGGGGAGGTTGAACTGCTCTTTCGTCCTACAGGGTCGGCGCAGCCAGCGGGTGACTCAGAATGACAGTTTATCCGGATTCGGTATGAGAGGGCGTTGATTTCCTGCGGGAGCGCCCCCGTGAACCTGGCCCGTGCCCGGGTGGGAGGATCGACTTCGCCGTTCTGGGAAGCCGTTCCCGTGGCAGGGAAGCCGGCCCTCCCGATGGCGCAGGCGAGATCCTTCGGTCGGCGCTCCGGCTTTCGTGCGCAGGTACGGCCCGGAGCGGCGCCTCCCTCAGGAAATCAACGCCCTGCTCGGATTCTAATTAGATAAATTTCTGAGGGATCACCGCGTACGCAGGATCGCCAGCGCCAGGTCGAACGCGGGGTCGTCGCCGGGGCCGGAGGACGGAGGGGTCCGGTGGGCCGGCACGAAGGCCTCGCGCGGGGTGCCGTCCACGTGGTACAGCCGCTCCGCGGGAATGCGCACGGTGAGCCCCGTCCGCGGCAGCGTCACGTCGTAGAGCGCGCCCAGCAGCCCCGCCATCGCCGTGCCGACGACGGTCGCCCGCTGCATGCCGTCCAGCCCGATGGCGATCCCCTCGCCCATGCTTCCCGTCCACCGCCCCACCAGCACCACCACACGCTGCCGGTACGTGAACGGCCCGCGGGGCGCCACGTGCTCCACCCAGATGCGGGGTATGCCGTGCCGCCGCTCTTCGCTGGGAAGCTCGTGCCGCTGGTACGGCTGCTCCTGCGAGATCAGCCGCCCCATGATGCCCCGCGCGACCGTGGTGTTCCCGCCGCCCGGCGTGTTGCGCAGGTCCAGCACCAGCCCGCGCGTCCACGGCAGCGTGACCAGCGCCGAGTCCCACGCCGCGATCAGGCGCGTGTCCCCCAGCGAGTTGTGGATGCGCACGTACCCGATGCCGTCCTCCAGCATCCGCGCCGTCAGCGGCGCGTCGGACCGCTCGCTTTCGCCCGGGTGGAACTCGGCCGTGAAGCGGCGGCCTTCCGCCGCCAGCTCCAGCCGCACCGGCGCGTCCCGCCGCCCGGCGAGCGCCGCCAGCAGCGCCCACGCCTCCGCCCGCGGCTCCCGCTCCGCCAGGGCGCGCGGCATGTGCTCCCGCACCGCCTCCCGCACTCCGCGCCCGCCGATGGAAACGACCTCCATCCCTGCCCGCACGCCGGCTTCTTCTGCCCCGGAGCCGGCGCGCACCTCCGTGATCACCGCCCGCCCGTCCCACCATTCCGCCCACACGTCGGTGCCCGAGGGCACCAGCCGCGGCGACGACGCGGTGTTCGCCGCCGCGTGCGCGTGCGGGTCGTGCAGCTCGCGGACGACCTCTTCCACCAGGACCAGGAACTCGCGCCGCGTGCGCACCTGGCCGGCGCGGGGGCGGTAGATCTCCCGCACGCGGCCCCAGTCCACGCGAGTCCGGTCCCAGTACGCGTACCCGTCGCGCACGCTTTCCCACAGCACGTCGAAGTCCTGCACGTACGCCTCGGCGGGGAGCGTGTCCGCGGACTGTGCGATTCCCGCTGCAGGTGCCAGCGGGATGGCGAGCAGGCACGAAGCGAGAGCGCGGGCGAGGAAGATGCGGCTCATCGGCGGGCGAAAGCGCGGGTGCGGAATACGGCCGGTCGTACCGCCGCAACATCCGCGCGCGGTCGAGGAATCAGGCGCCAGGGCCGCGGCGTGCGGACGGTCCGCGAAGGCGGGACTTCGTGAGGTTGCAGCAGCGGTTTCAACCGCCGGGCGCGGGGCCGGACTCGCGCATAGAGGCCTCATTGATCCGAAGGGGCGGCTCCCGTGCGGGACCGCCCCCTCGCGTCATTCGTGGAAGCCTCGTGCTCAGGCCGCGCGCACACGCTCCGGCGCGATGGCGTCGGCGATGTCGAGCACCGTTGCGCCGGTGGCAAGGAGCGCGCGGACCAGGAGGTCCAGTGACACGGACTCGTCGCGCGCCTCCATCTTGGCTACGCGGGACTGGCTGGAGCCCATCCGCGCCGCGAGCGCCTGCTGCGTCAGCCCCTCTGCTTTGCGCCTGGCCTGCAGCGCGTCGCTGAGCGCGTTGTGCAGCCTGATGTAGGCCATCTCCTCGTCGGTGAGCCCGAGGAACTCCTGGGTATCGCCGACCTTCCAGCCGGCAGCCTCCAGCCGCTTGCGCTTCTTGTCGTCCATCATTCCTCTCCGCTCAACTGGTCGTACAGACGAAACCGGCGCTTGCACGCGTCGATGATTCTGGGTGGCGTCGCAACCGTCGTCTTGTTGAACACGTCCCCGATCACGATCGCGTCGGCGTCCATGCGGTAGATGATGCGCCAACTCCTGTTCAGATCGACGATTCGCAGCTCGTGGCATCTCGGGCCAATGCTGGGCATCGGGCGCGAGTGCGGGAGGCTCAGCTTCTTGCCCTGCTGCAACCTGTCCAGCAGCCTGCCGGCCTCTCGCCGTGCCTCCACCGAAAACGGCGGTGTCTTGACCTCCCCGTGCAGCCACACCAGCGGTTTCTCGTTCGGCCGCATATTCTATGTCAAATCAGACATGAACGCAAGGCCCGCGCTCACGGCTCCCGGTTGGGAGGTGCAGCGCGGGGGTGAACGGCGCGGAGACTATGAAGCGAACAGAGTAGCCGACAGGGGTGCGGGGAATGCGGGACTGAAGTCGGTCCGCACACTGTCCAGATCGGAGTGGCTGGCGCGCCTTATGGTGTAGATTGGTGAGCACTCTGCGACGGGAGCAGCTCCCATCAGGTCCCGATACGAAGGGGGGAGGCTCCCGCGTGGGAGCCGCCCCCTTCCGTGCAGCGCTGCGATTGTCCGCTCAGGCCGTCGCCGGGTGGGACGCGCCGGCCAGGGTGCGCGCGGGGGCGGAGCGCCGCGCCGCGAGCAGGTTGTCCACCGCCAAGGCGCCGCCGCCGCTCAGGGCCAGCCCCACCCCCGACGCCAGCAGCATCAGCGGGAACTCCACGCCCTCGGGGTTGAAGAAGCCCCCGGCAAGGTGCACCTGCAGGATGGCCACCAGCATGGTGAAGGCGAGCGGGATGGAGATCCAGCGCGTCGCCAGCCCGGCGACCAGCGCCAGCCCGCCCAGCAGCTCCAGCAGCCCCACGAACGGGCCCGCGATCCCCGCCAGCGGAATGCCCATCTGCCCGAAGCCGGCCGCCGTGCCCTCGAAGCCCCACACGAACACCTTCACGTAGCCGTGCATGAAGAAGACGAGCCCCGTCACCACGCGCAGCACGGTGAGGCCCCAGTCGTAGCGGTTGTCGCGAGCGTTCATCCTCGTTCTCCTTGCGTGCGGGCGCTCCCGCGCCCGATGGTAGGCCCGGATCGTCCTCCGGGAAGTTGAGCCGCGCCTGAATGTCTCACGCGGCTATTCGTTGCAACACTCATCCAGCCAGACGAAACGGCTCACGCGCCGTCCCGCGCCTCCTCCAGCAGCTCGACCAGCGTCTGCAGCTTCTCCGCGGGCATGTGCGCCAGGAGAGAGCGGTGCAGCTCGTCGATCGCCTGGTCCAGCGGGTCGATCAGCTCGCGGCCGGCGGGGGAGATGCGGGTCCACACCACCCGGCGGTCCTCGGTGCAGCGCCAGCGCTCCACCAGCCCCCGCTTCTCCAGCCGGTCCACGAGCCGCGTGACGTCCGGATCGCGGGTGATCATTCGCCCCGCGATGTCGCTGGCGTTCAGCGGGCGCTCGCCGGCGCCGCGCAAGATGCGCAGCACGTTGTACTGTGCCGGCGTAAGATCGTGGCCCCGCAGCAGCTCCGCGATCCGCTGGCTCAGCGCGTTGGCCGTACGCTGGATGTTGAGGTACGCCTCCTCCTCCAGGCTGCCGATCGCCCTGCTCTGCTGCAGTTCCGCCTGGATTCGCCCCGCCATGCGCTCGCCTCCGCGTCGTGTTTACGAAACAAGGATAGTCGTCGTAACGAATATCGTCAAGGGCTGGCCTTCGCTGCGGAACCTGAACTGCTTTGTCTCACACAGAGTCAACAGAGTCAGCAGAGGCACTGCTTCGACTCGGCTGACTCTGCTGACTCTGCGTGAGGCACTTCTTCAGGACCCGGCGCTCACTGGGTCGGTGGGCGAACGCGGTAGATGCGGCCCTCGTGGATCACCGCCACCTGCTCGCCCAGCGCCAGGTACTGCGCCAGGGCGGGAATGCGGCCGATCAGCGCGAAGTACTCGTCCGTCCCGAAGGTGACCGCCGTCTCCGGCAGCCGGGTCTCCGGCGTGATCTCCGCGTCCGTCCACACGCCGGCGCGCAGGTGGAAGGTCTTGCTTCCCACGCGCTGCACGGTCGTGGCCTCGGTGACCACGACCTCGTCCAGCGTCATCGCCTCCTGCCGCTCCCGGCTCAGCCGGCTCTCCGACACCGCGCCCTGCCCCGTCACCGCCGTCGGCGCCGAAGGGGGCGGAGGCGGTGGGGGAGGAGGCGGCAGCGGCGGAGGCGGGGCGGCGCCGGACACGTTCGGCCGCGGGCGCGACCGCTGGGGCTGGGCCACCCCGCCCGCGACCCCCTGCCCGGAGAAGTCCTGCTCGCGCGCGCCCTGCATCCCCGGCTCCAGCGCCAGGAAGCTGGTGTACGGCGTCACGATCCCGAAGCGAGTCCCCAGGTCCGTCACCTCGTCCACCAGCTCGCGGTTCTCGCCGTGGGTGCGGATCTGCTCCATCAGCCACCCCACCCGGCGCGTGGCCCACAGGCGCGGCAGGAACTCGTGCCGCTCGTCGCGCAGGGGAAAGCGCGCGCCGGTGTAGGTGAAGGTCTGCGTGGGGCTGGCGTTGCCGCTCAGCCGGATGGTGACGTCGCGCAGGTCGCGCTCGTTGCGGTAGCGGCCCACCAGGGCCAGTTGCGTCCCCTTGAACAGGTCCGGCAGCACGCGGGGATACACCAGGTCCGTGCGCACCGGCCCCAGGTCCAGCCGCAGGCCGGTGAGCACCGGGTGGTTCACCCTGTCGAAGAATGACGAGACCCGCACCTCCAGGTCCTCCTCCGGCGCCACGTAGTCCGCCGCGCCGCCGTTCTCCGCCGCCACGCGGTCCAGCAGTCGCGTGTTCACGTCGTATCCCACCCCGAAGGTGAACAGCCGCAGCCCCTCGCGCCGCGCCTGCGTCACGTTCTGGATGATGCGGTCCACGTTCGTCTCCCCCACCGTGGGCAGGCCGTCGGTAAGGAAGACGAGGAGCCGCGGCCGCGTCCCCGCGCGCGGAAACTGGCCCATCGCCTCGATGAGCGCGTCGTTGATGTTGGTGCCGCCGCGCGCCTGCAGCTGCTGCACGAACTGTTCGCCGCGCCGCCGCCCCGCCGCGTCCGCGGCGATCAGCCCGGACTCCATCAGCCGCGTCTCGCCGGAAAAGGCGATCACGTTGAAGCGGTCGGCGGGACGCAGCCCCCGCACGCCGTACAGCAGCGCGCGCCGGGCCTTCTCCATCTTCCCCTCCTCCTCCATCGACCCGCTCACGTCCAGGACGAAGACCACGTCCTTGGCCGGGTACTCGCGCCGCTCGCCGTCGCTGCGGGGCGAGAGCAGCAGGAGGAAGTAGCCGTCCTTTCCCGGCTCGCGGTAGGTGAACAGCGACATCGCCACGTCGCTGTCCGAAAGGGCGTAGAAGAGCTGGAAGTCGCGCCGCTCGCTGCGCGGCCCCTGTTCGAAGCTCACCGTGGCCGCGCTGCCCCCGTCGCGCCGCACGTCCACGTCGTGCGAGGGCGAGTAGACCGTGCGCAGCCCGCCGTTCGCCCGCAGCGCCACCCGCCCCGCCAGCCGCTCGATGCGCGACGCGTTGCGGCCGATGCCCAGCGGGTAGCGGTAGCCCACGGTGCCGTTCTCCGCCCGCAGCACCTGGGTGTAGGTGAGCTCCAGCTTCTTGGTGCCGCGGCCGGGAATGGGAAAGATGCGCGCCTGGAACAGGTTCTGGCCCGCGTACTCCAGCAGGCCGGGGTCGCGCACGCGGCGGACGATGTC
>DATAAG010000657.1:0-15309 GCA_036260235.1 Longimicrobium sp. | reverse complement strand
CGCCTCCCGACGCTCGGGAGCGCGCAGGAGGCGACGAAACCGCTCTCAGGGGCTGACGCGACGTGCGTTGCAGCCCTGTCGAAGCCAGAACCTCCTTCCGCGAGGCGCTTGGGAGCGATACTCGCTTATTTCAGGGCTAGGGAGGTCGTCGAGAAAATCGTCCAGAGAGTGCCCGCCTTCCAGGTAGTCCATCAGGTTCTTGAGAGGCACGCGTGTCCCGACGAACACGGGTGTGCCGCCCAGGATCTCGGGATCGCGATGAACGACGCTGCTCTTCTCGCGTGCGACATCCTGCCGAAGCCCTTGCCCGATGTAGAACTTCAACAGGGCTTCGGGCGACATGTCCCGCGCGGCTGCGACCCTGCGGATCGACGCGAGCGTGTCGGTGGGAATCGACAGCGTAACCGACTCGCTGGGCCGCGGGCGCGGACGGAACGTTCCGAACTCGTCACGGTCGCTCATAACTTCACTCCGGACCTCCCATCCACCGGCTTCGCTGCACCACCGACGCGTGCGGCACGGACCAGTCCGCGCAGGCGGACTTCGCGAATTTCCAGCGGCGAATTCATTCGCTCCAGGCGCGGGCGCGGCGATTACCGTTCAGAATCGCAACCGGCATCATTCTCTCAGATGGAGCGTGGCTCCCGTGCGTGAATCAAGAGTCCGCCGCTCCTCCTCACGGCTCGCCGCGGAAGATGCCGACGGTGACGGTGCCGAGGGCGTCGATGCGGCCCCGGAACATGCCGGTGCTGTTGAAGGGCATGGTCCAGTTGCCCTGGCCGTCCATGGCGATCACGCCGCCCTCGCCCTGCACCGCCACCAGCTGGCGCATCACGATGCTGTCCGCCGCGGCCGGGAGCGTGAGCCCGCCGTACTCCATCAGCGCGCAGATGGAGTGCGCCACCGTGTGGCGGATGAAGAACTCGCCGTGCCCCGTGGCGCTCACCGCGCAGGAGCGGTTGTTGGCGTACGTCCCCGCGCCGATGATGGGCACGTCGCCCACGCGGCCGAAGCGCTTCATCATCATCCCGCCCGTCGAAGTCCCCGCGGCCAGGTTGCCGTGCTGGTCCAGCGCCACCGCGCCCACCGTTCCCCACTTGCGCTCGTCCGGCACCGCGTAGAGCGCGCCCTGGCCAGCGCGGCGGGCGCTGTCGGCGCGGATGCTGTCCTGCTGGCGCATCCGCTGCCACTGCTGGCGGCGCTGCTCCGTCCAGAAGTACGACTCCTCCACCATCTGCAGCCCCTGCTGCCGCGCGAAGGTCTCGGCGCCCTCGCCGATCATCATCACGTGCGGCGAGCGCTCCATCACCGCGCGCGCCAGGTCGATCGGGTTGCGCACGGTGTGCAGCCCCGCGACGGCGCCGGCCCGGAGCGTAGCGCCGTCCATGATGGCGGCGTCCAGCTCGATGCGCCCGTCGGCGGTGATCACCGCGCCGCGGCCGGCGTTGAAGAGCGGGTTGTCCTCCATCACGTTGATGGCCGCCTCCACCGCGTCCAGGCTGGTGCCGCCGCGCGCCAGCACCGCGTGCCCCGCCCGCAGCGCCTCGGTGAGCGCGGCGCGGTACTCCTCCTGCCGCGCGGGCGGAATGGACTGCGGGGTCATGGCCCCGGCGCCGCCGTGGATCACCAGCCCCCAGCGCGGCTGCGGCACCATGCTGCCGCCCACGTCCGTCGGGCGGCCCACGGGCGTCATGCCGGGCTCGGACTGGGGCGCGGGCGTCGGCGTGCAGGCGGCCGCCGCCAGCGCGGCGGCCAGGCACGGGATGCGTGCGGTGCGGATCATTGGCGTCCTCGAGGATCGGTTCTGCGTCGGGTTCGCGGCCAATCTGCCGAGGCCCCCTTCCCCGCACAACCGGGGCCCGCCGCCGGCCTCGCTGAGGCTCGTACACCCCCTCCCGCAAACTGCGCGGGAGGGGGTGTACACGTCGCACGGGCGGTCGGCGTGGTGATGGAGAGTCCGGTTGGTTACACCTGCTTCGCGAGGATTTCGATGACCGTCTTCATGGTCGCCGCGTCCAGATGCGCCGCCAGGGTGATCAGGTACTCGGCGGCGGACTTCGACTTCCACATCCGCAGCATCATCGTCACGAGACCTGCGCTCGACACTCCGAGCGCGGCAACGGCAGCGCGTACCACCTCGGGACGATCGACGTAGGCGATGACCACCCAGAGCGTGGCAGCGAACAGGGTGGACAGAAGTGCGGCGCACACCGCGAACCAGCGATTGCTCGATCTGCGCACCACCCCCAGGTCACTACGCAGCGCTGCGCGGTCGATACTCGTCACCTCCGGTTCCGCCGGGGCCTCGGCTGTTTCGTCCGCACCCGCATAGACGGGACGCACGGGTCCCGCGTGCTTCTGGAGTACGGCCCGCAGCGAGGTGCTCATCGGCGCGTCTGGGAATACTGGTGGACGAAGGCCATCGCTTCGGAGTAGGGTTGCGCCCGGTCGCGCAGACACTCCACGACCAGTCTGTACAGGCTCATGCGGTACATGATGTTCGCCGGATAGCGGTTCATGGCGACTTGGCATCCGCCGCGGGCGCGCTTGACCGCGGCACCGACGATCACCGAGTTGCAGACGGAAAGGTCCAGCACTCCTCCGAATTCCGCGGGCACCGCGTCCACGAACTCGCGCACGGTGTGCATGCCGTCCGCCAACTCGATGCAGCGGCCAGCGCGCAAGCAGTCCGGAAACGCGGCTTCCAGCGCCGGCCGCGTCAGGCGCTGCCGCACCTCCTCAAGCGGCGGACCGTCGGTATCGGGCTGCACACCCGCCGGGGAACCGGAGAGCCGGTACGCCCGGTGCGCGTCGGCAATGATCCCGTTCAGTGCGTTCAGCAGCCGCTCCGGGGCGCCGACATCCACCGACTGGGCGAAAAGCTCCGGAGCACGCAGAAAGACCGCGCGCGCGAATTGCCGCTGCACAGGGTTTTTCGCGGCGGCAAGCGCCTGCAGCATGGCGTGCGGGGCAGGCACGTCTTCCGGGACAAGCCTGACGAACTTCCAGTGTCCCAGCACGGTCACCACGCGATACGCCCGGAGCAGCGGCGGCAGATCGGTCAGTCCGGCCGAGCGCACCACCCGGACGCCAAGTCGCTCCACCCGGTCGCAGACCCGTTCCACCTGCCGTGCAGTGGGAGCGTACACGAAGGTCCAGTACCACTCATCCGCTGCGCCCGGCATGCGGTTGCCGTGCCGTACGTGCCGGGCGAAATCGCCATCCCAGGCCGGGTCCAGCTGGCGCAGGAACTCCTCCCGCGCCAGCGGAAGCCCCACGGCCAGCGCGCAGTCACTCGGCGAGCAGGGTTCCAGCGCGGCCGTCATTGCCCTCCATCACCCGGCTCGCATCGGCGATGTACAGGTCCCGTGCGCCGGTCTGGAACTGCTGGTCAACGTGTATCTCCACCCCCAGCTCCCGGCTGAGGTGCTTGAGCTCCGCGTTGAGCCGCAGGTTGAACCGCACCCAGTCAATCGCGGCGCCCAGCTCGAGGATGATCTCGTTCACCAGCGCACGCACCCGGGTGGTGATCAGGTCGATCAAGCTGCGGGACATGCTATTGCGAAACCCCAGCCGTATGGACGCCGTTGCCGGGGCTGCGCCGGCGTCCGCGCCGGGCACCCGGATGGAGATGGTGCGCTCCTGGCCGGCAGCGGTTTGCACCACGTCCGACGCCGTCACCTCCGCGCGGCTGAAGTCCAGCCTGCGGGCACGTGCCTGCGCAAGCACCGCCTCGTCCGCTCCGACCAGCGCCGAGATCTCGCGGGGGGTGCCTTCGCCCGTTGCGCGCACCTGCGCCGAGCGGGTAAGGGCTTTTGCCTCGTGGTGCGCGAACCCGCGCAGTTCCAGCTGGAGCGGATCGTTCCCCCCGGTGCCGCGGCGGGAGAGGTGCACGAGCACGTCAGTGGCGTCCTCGATGGTGAAAGCCTGGTAGCTCGTGCTGCCATCCTCGATGAAGTACGAGGAGCCCTGCCGCTCTACCAGCAGCTGCGCCCCGGAAGCGGGACGCCTGCGTCCGGCGGACCGCCCCGGCTGGCGGAACCAACCCACCCCTCGCGCGGAGCCGGGAGCCGGCCACGACAGCGTGAAGCGCTGCGGCGGACCACCGGGTGGAACGCGCAGACCGAGGGTCGTCGTCCGCGGCGCGAGCGGAGCTGAGGTCCCCAGCTCGCTACTCAGCCGCTGCGCCAGCAGCGTGGGCGGTTCGTCCCCGGCGCGCGCCGCCTTCCAGACCAGCTGCGGTGCCTGCTGCGCGTAGGCCGGGTGCACCAGCAGATCGCCCTCTGCGGTAATTTCCACGCGGCCCGGCGCAACCGTTTCCGAGGTGCGAACGCGCGTCACCCGCGCACCGAGGTTGTGCCCGCCGATGTACTGGCCGTCGGCGCTGGTGGACAGCACGACCGCCGGAGTGTGGATCCATGCGTCCGAACGCCGCGCCATGGCTTGGGCGTACCGCTGTGGCACCTGCCGCAGCCCGGCCAGCGCGCTGAGCGTTTGTTCCCGCAGGCCCGGGTTCTCCGGTGGCAGCCCGGCTCGCACTCGCCCGAGCTCCGCGCGGAGGATTTCTTGGTCCTCTGCCAGGAGAACCGGCGCCTGCCTGCCCGCGAACCGCTGCAGGTCAGCGAGGGAGGCTGCGCGGATGTTGCGCGCTGACTCCTCGTCCACCTCGAACGACGCTGTGCCATTCCGGATGGCGATGAGGTCCCGGTAGAATTCGCTTTCCCGCTGAGCGATCGTTCCCCGTTGGGTGGCGAGTCCCTGGGCGATACGGTCCAGTTGCGCGTCCGAAGTGTTGTGGATTTCGTTCTCCAGCGAATCCAGCATTGCGGTGAGCAACGGGGAGATTTCCCGCTCAGCTTCGGTGAAAGGTTCGGGGTTTCCCGCCGGGGTCGTAAACGCGCTGAAGATCTGGTACAGCGCTGCGTACTGCACCACGCGTGCGAGGTTGGCGTCACTCACTTCGCCAAAGTAGCGGTAGGCGGCGTCCTCCGCCTGCTGAACCTCGACCGCCGATCTCACCCCCTGCCCCTCCGGAAAGTAACTCACCGGGAGGGCTCCAGCCTGGCCCAGCGCCAGGACCGACTGGCCGCCGATGGCCACCGAGTAGGCCGCCCCGCGGGTGTTCCAGTTGTACGTCACCGACTCCGTGTTCAGGTGCGCGTAAAGCGGATTGGGAAACGGCCAGCGCGCCGGGTCCGGGTAGCGGAAGTTGACGTAGCGCGTCGTGCCGTTGTTGGACCAGCTCTTCAGCAGTTGGTCCGTGATGTTGAGCAGGCTGCCGTACTCGGTGTCGATCAGCTCCGGGCTCAGGTAGATCGGTGCCCAGTCGTTGCGGGCGTCGACCCGTCCGGCAAAGCGGTGGTTGCGCTCGTAGCTCTGTGCCAGCTCCCCATCGGGACCACGGTTGGCCCGGGCAAGCAGGCGGATCGTCTCGAAGCGCAAGGGAGGGAGCACCTCCACCGGGACGATGCGCTCCCGGCCAAGCACCAGCGTTCCCCGGTAATCCGAGACCGCGCCGATCACCAGATCTGCATCCATGGCAAACTGCCGTGCCTGAATCGCGCACGAGTCCACGTTCGTTCCCCGGGGCAGCCACCAGCCCACCAGCGCCGCGGGTCCCGCCGTGTACACTGCAGACATCTTCTGCTCGAAGAGGTCCCCTGCGCCCAGGGCAGCACCGCCCTCCACGCGCGTGAACCGGGTACCGCTGTCGTGCACCCATGCCTGCAGCTCGGCGGCGGTCACGTCCAGGTTCAGGTCATACGTCACGTGCGTCCGCTGAGCCGGAAGCGGAAGCACGTACGCCTTGTACGACGTATGAAAGAGCAGGCGATTCAGGCGGCTCAGCGCGGCTGCGATCTCCTGCTCGGAGCCCTTTACGGAGAGCGCCACGTCCCGTACCCAGCCGTCGTAGCCAAGGCGGTGGGTTCTCACTTCGTGGCCCAGAAGCACCTCTTTTGCCCCAAGAAGCACGTCGCCCAAGGTGGTCTCCGGGGGCGGCTCGGTCACCAGGAGCGTGCGGCTTCCATCCCCCGCCGGGCTGGACAGCGCCAGCACCTGGGTATGCTCCTGATACGTTTCACGAAACGCCGTCCAGAGCGCCGTGCGCGGCGTCTGCGCCGGCAGGGCACGGGCGAGCACCTCGCGTAGCTCCTCTCGCCGCCGGGCAGAATCGGCTGCAGTCTGCTGCGCGCGCTCATCGGCGAATGCATCCGCCAAGCCAGTGTCGTCTGGGGCGCCGTCGCCTCTGCACCCTGCTGAGAGGGTGACAACGAAAAGGACGGGAACCAGGGCGCGAAGGGGAAGAAACGGAATGGAGGACGTGCCGTTCATGGCTGGATGTCCTTTCCCACGAGGAGGGAGCTATAGCGGATGGAACCGCTTGGAGAGCCGGCAGGAGGAAACCGCAGGCGGGGCGAGGAGGGGATGGAGACGGCGCGCCTGTTCGGCTAATCCGTAGTCTAGCAGGCTCCGGTTTTCAAGTCCAGTCTCTTGAAGTGTCCCCGGCTCACATCTCCCGAATCCCGCATCCTCATCCACCCGTAATCCCCCCGCCGGCCGCCGCCTTGCCTGCCCACGCCGCCGGTCCTGATATTGCGACAGGCCGCGCGGCGAACCGAACCGCTCCCGGACCACGATGATCAACGCATTCCGCAAGCTCCTGCGCCCCACGCTGCGGCAGCAGCTGGAAGACGGCGTCCGCGAGGCGCTGCGGCGCTACGCCGACCGCCGCACCGCGCCGGACCTGCGCGTCTACGCCTCGGTGGACCTGGTTCCGCCGGGGATGAACCCCAACCTGTGGGCCCGCGACGAGGCCGACCACCTGCGCCGCTTCGCCGCGCAGTGGGCGCAGGACAACGGCATCGCGCGCGCCGGGCTACGGGTGGAGGTGGTCGTCCTGGACACCAAGCGCGAGTTCGCCCACGTGAAGCCGCTGGGGCTGGACGTGCCGAAGGCGGAGCCGTTCGGCGCCAGCAACGCGCCGCAGCCGGACCGCCCGCTGGTCCCCGAGCCTGCGGCCGCACCCGCCTACGGCGGCGGTGCCCCGGCGTACGGGGGAGGGGGTGCGCCGGCGTACGGCGGAGGCGGGCACGTCGGCGGGCGCGGCGCGCTGCTGGAAGTCGTCAGCTCCGAAACGCTGCGCGAGCCGGTGCGCGTGGACGGGGAGGTGACGCTGGGGCGCAAGCCGGAGGCCGGGGTGCAGGCCACCGGCGACCGCTACATGTCCGGCCGCCACGCCCGCTTCCGCGCGTCCAACGGCCGCGTGACCGTGACGGACCTGGATTCCAAGAACCGCACCTTCGTCAACGAGCAGCCCATCCCCCCGCACCAGGAGCGCCCGCTGAACGTGGGCGACACCGTGCGGATGGGGAACACGGTGCTGCGCCTGACCTCCGCCGGCTGAGCCCACCGTGCTGGAAACCGTACTCGACTGGGTGCTGCGCGGCGTCGTCATCGCGTTCGGCGCGGGGGCGCTGATCGCGCTGGCGCGCTGGGTGCGCGCCGCCATCCGCGAGCGCCGCGAGCGCTGGGCCATCCGCCTGGCGCTGGGGATGCTCCTTCTGGCGATCGTCTACGCCGTGGGGCACGCGCGCCTGCTGTGGAACGCGGAAGAGATCACCGAGGGGCGCATGGCCTGGCGCCGCTGGGGCGATCCGCGCGAGGCGGAGCGCAACCGCGGCGAGGTGCGTGGGTGGATCCTGGACTGCACGGGCGAGGACGGCCGCGCCCTGGCCCGCTACGGCCTGCGCGAGGGCGAGGTCCAGCGCATCTTTCCCCTCGGTGAGGCGGGCGCCAACCTGATCGGCGGGGGAACGGGGGCGGAGGACCGCGACTACACCGTCGAGCGCCTGTTCGCCAGCCACCTGCGCAGGCCCCTCACCTTCGGCGAGCAGAGCGAGCTGCACGCGGTGGGGACGGACCTGCGGCTGACCATCTGCGCGGAGCCCACGCGCGAGGCGTGGCGGCTGCTGAGCGCCACCGGGATGAACGGCGCCGTCATCGTGCAGGACGTGCAGACCGGCGCCCTGGTGGCCTACGCGGCCACGGGGCGCGCGGAGGATCCGCCCTTCGGCATCAAGCGCTACGCGCCGCCGGGCTCCGTCTTCAAGCTGGCCGTAGCCGCGCTCTGGTGGGAGAACGACATCCCCGACACGCGCATGCCCTGCCCGCCGTACATCCAGACGGGGAACGCGCGCATCCGCAACTTCGAGAGCCACGAGTACGCCTCCATCACCATCCCCACGGGGATGCTGACGGTGAGCTGCAACACGGCCGCCGTGCGCATGGCGCTGGAGATGCGCCAGCGGCTGGGGGCGGAGGCGTTCCGCGACGCGTGGCAGCGCTTCGGCTTCGTCACCTACTCGGCGGGTCCGCCCTCCGCCTCGGAAGACGAGTTCTGGAACACGGGGAACCCGGCCTGGGCGCGGCGGATGACGCCGCCCCCCGTCCGCGTGCGCTTCGCGCCCCGCTTCACCGCGCACGAGTGGGGGCAGATCGCCATCGGGCAGGGGCCGGTGGACGTCACGCCGCTGGCCATCAGCCGCTTCCTGCAGGCCATCGGCAACAACGGGGTGATGCTGCCCCCCACGCTGGAGTGGGAGCAGCTGGAAAGGCGCGGCGAGGGGCGGCGGATCATGAAGGCCACCACCTCGCGGAAGCTGCAGGAGGCCATGCTGACCGTCGTCGACTCCGGCACCGCGCAGGTGGCCAAGGCGCGCTTCGCGGGGACGGGGTGGGACCTGGGGGGAAAGACGGGGACGGCGGACGTGGCCAACGCGCCGCGGCCGGACGGGTGGTTCGCGGGGCTGATGTACGGCCCCGACGGCCGCGCCCGCTACACCGTCGTCGTCTATATGCAGCGGGGCGGGCAGGGCGGCCGCGCCCCCGCCGCCATCGCGGGGGAGATGACGCGCTTCATGTCCCGGCACCCGCAGATCACCACGCCGGGAAGCGGGGAGAGCGACGTTCCGCAGCGGTCGACGGCCCTGGCCGGGGAGGGGCGCCGCTGATGGCGATCTCCCGCATCTTCCGCCGCCGCCCGCGCCCGGCGGCCGCCGGGCCGGAGGGCGTCACCGTCCGCATCAAGCCGCACAACCTGCCGTCGGAGCAGCGCGCGGGGCGCGTCGTCCCCGGGATGCTCTGGTGGGGGCTGCTGCTGGCGGCCGCGTTCTACGTGGCCGCGCACTTCGCCATCGCCACGGGGGTGTGGCCGCTGCACGGCACCTCGCCGGGAGCGGGGGGCACCTTCATGCGCGACGGGGTGGCGCTGGTGGCGTGGATCGCCGTCCTGGTCGCGCTGCGGCGGCTGGGGTACCGGGGAAGCTGGGCCATCGTGGTGCTGCCGATCCTCATCTTCTGCATGACCCGGCCCACGCAGTTCCAGATCTTCACCGACCCCGCCTACCAGGCCACGGGGAGCGCGCGGGCCCGGGCGAACGACCTGAAGGCGACGCGGGCGCGGCTGTCCAGCATCGAGCGGGTGTACAGCGAGGAGCGCAAGCAGGTCGTCTACCAGGGGAACCCGCCGGAGCTGCCGGACCCGTTCGAGCGGGCGGTGGAGCAGGAGACCCGGTCGCGCGGCTTCTTCGCGCGCTTGGGGGCGCACTTTTCCGTGGCCCTGGCGCCGTTCGCGCTGCTGCTGGGGTTCCTGCTCTCCCGCGAGCCGGGGGTGATGCGATGGGTGCGGGATCGAAGGTTGATCCCGTTCGTCCCCACGCTGGGCCTGTTCTTCGTGCTGACCATCGGCTTCACGGAGCTGGGCAAGGTGGGGGGGATGACGCCGTGGGAGCTGTTCCTCCCCATCTTCATCGTCATCTGGGCGGCCACGCTGGCGGAGGACGCGTACAACCTGGCCCGTCCCGGCGCGGTGATGGAGCCGCGGCGGCTGCTGAACCTCTTCCTCTACGGCGCCGCGCCCGTCATCCCCTTCCTCATCATCCGCGAGCTGGGGCTTTCCATCGTCCTGGCCGGCTCGCTGGCGGCGATGCTGCTGGTGGGCACGCGGCGGGGATGGTGGGCGGGGCTGATGCTGGTCGTCTGGGCCGCGCTGGTGGTGGCCGCCTTCAACGTGGACGAGCGCTCCGCCACGCGCCTGGAGCTGGCGTACGATCCGTACAAGAATCCCGCGGAGATGACGGAGGCGGAGCAGGAGCGCTGGGCGGCCAAGCTGCACCAGATGAAGCTCTTCGACGCGAACGTGATCCAGGGCGGGGTGCTGGGCGAGGGGCCGGGGCGCGGGCACGCGGAGACGGCGCCCAACGCGGCGGACGACGGCTTCATCACCGCCATCGCCACGCACTGGGGGTGGGCGGGCGCGGTGTCGCTCGTCCTGCTCTACACCC
Source organism: Longimicrobium sp. (assembly GCA_036260235.1). Lineage (GTDB taxonomy): Bacteria > Gemmatimonadota > Gemmatimonadetes > Longimicrobiales > Longimicrobiaceae > Longimicrobium. Next base: position 4,966 of record DATAAG010000657.1, on the reverse strand, counting down.
TCTTCGTGGTGCAGCTGCTCAGCGCGGCGGCCCGAGAATCGGGCGCCTTCGAGCGGACGCTGGTGACGGGGGTGGCCATGCTGATCGGCATCCCCTTCTGGCTGGCGGCGCTGGGCGGAATCCGCCTGATCCCGCTGACCGGGGTGGCGACGGCGTTCGCGGCGCACGGCGGGGCCAAGCTGCTGGCCTCGTCCCTCGCCGTGGGCCTGGCGGCGGGGGTGAGCCACCGCCGCGCGCGGGAGGAGATCATGGACGAAGCGCTGGCCCCGCCGCCGGCGGAGCCGCACGCAAAGGGGATCCGGATCGTATGAGCGACGCCGTGAACCGGGCGCTGCCCCCGGTGCCGCTGCACGGGCTGCTGTTCGACGTGGCGGGCGCCAGCGCGCAGGGCCCGCGCAAGGAGAACCAGGACGCGTTCGCCGTGGACGCGTTCACCACCCGCGGCTTCGTGGCCGTGGCGGACGGCATGGGCGGCGAGCGCGCGGGCCGCCTGGCCGCGGACACGGCGCTCTCCGCGCTGGCGGACGGGGCGGAGATCCGCTCCCTGGACGCGGCGCGCTACGCGGTGCGCCACGCGGACGAGGCGGTGGCGCGCGTGGCCCAGCAGTCGCCGGACGAGCGGGCCGGGATGGGGTGCGCGCTGGCGCTGATGGCGCTCTCGGTGGACCGCGGCGGGGAGCTGGGGTGGATCGGCGCGCACGTGGGCGACGTGCGCATCCTCAGCCGCTCGCCGGACGGCACGGTGCGGCTGGAGACGCGCGACCACACCCCGGCGTACGCGCGCTGGGAGGCGGGCGAGATCGCCCTGGACGAGATCCCCGACTCGCCGGGGAGCAACAAGCTGCAGCGGGCCGTGGGCCGCGGCGGCGAGGCGGAGGCGACGTGGATCCCCGTGCGCCCGGGGTGGACGTACCTGCTGGTCAGCGACGGCGTGACCAAGGCGATGCGCCTGGACGAGCTGGGCGACGCCATGGCGCTGGGCTCCGCGGACGAGATCTGCCGCTCCATCGCGCGCAAGGTGGAAGAGCGCGGCCCGGACGACAACTACACGGCCGTGGCGGTGCGGGTGATGGACGGCGGCGGGGGCGACACCATGCCCGCGCCCCCGCGCCCCGCGTCGTCCGCCACGCCGGCCGCGCCGGGGGACGCACCCCGCAACCTGTTCAACCCGCCGCCGGAGATCGACGTGAACGGCCCCCGACGCTCATCCAGGACCGGGACCCTGGCCCTGCTGCTGGCGCTGCTGGCGCTGGCGCTGGCGGGCTACGCCGCCTGGGCGGCCAGCCAGGCGCGGGGCGGCGACCCCGCGGTGGCCGCGCAGCTGGACAGCCTGCGCAACGAGGTGCGCACCCTGCGCGCGCGCGCCGCCGTGGGCGACAGCGTGGGACTGCGGACGGACTCCGCCGCCCCCACCGTGCCGGGAACGGTCGCCGCGCCGCCCGCGGGACCGGCGACGACGGGGCAGCCCCCCGCCACTCCGACGAAGCAGCCATGACCGACTTCACCCCGGCCAGCCGCCCGCACGACGCGGGCGAGGAGCCGCTGCTCGACTCGTTCCTGCGCGAGGCCATCCCCGAGATCAAGCTGGCCCTGGGCGACGCCATCGACCGGGACAACTCGCGCGCCATCCCGGACAGGTACGTGCGGATGCTCCCGCTCACCACGCTGGTGGTGACGCTGCGGCCGGACGCGGCGCAGGCGGTGGCGATGATGGCGGCGGAGCTGGAGGCGGAGCTCACCGACTCGGTGATGCGGCACGGCTCGCTGTACGACCGCGACTACCGGGTTCGGCTCAAGGAGGCGGGAACGCGCGGGGCGCCGCTCTTCCGCGTCAGCATCCAGCCCGCCGGGCAGCCGGACCCGGAGCCGATCGTCGCCGCGCCGCCGCCACCGCCCGCGCCCGGGCCGCAGCCGACCATCGCCGCGCCGGAGCCGCGCCGCCCGGAGGCGCCCGCGGCGGCGGAGACGCTCTTCGCCGGCCGCAGCCCGGAGCTGATGGACCCGGACGCCACCCGGGTGGAGGGGATCGCCGTCCCCGAGTTTCCCTGGGGGCGCTTCGAGCTCGTCGTGGAGGACATGGACGGGACGGAGCGCGAGCGCTTCCCCATCCCGCAGCCGCAGGTGACGGTGGGGCGGCAGACGGACAAGGCGGAGCTGCGGAGCGACATCCGGATCACCGGCTTCGACACCGTGAGCCGCCGCCAGCTGGCGCTGGTGTGGGCGGAGCGCGACGGCAAGCCCGGTTTCACCGTGTACAACCTGGGCCTGAACGCCATCCACGTGGGCGACCGCGAGGTGAGCGGCGCGAATGCGGGGAAGGGCGCCCTGGACCTGGCGTCGGCATCCGACCACTCCACCTGGGTGCCTCCCGGCGACAAGATCCGCATTGGCGGCCACGGCCCCGTCGTGCGCATCCACGACCGGCACCCGGCCGAGAAGGGCGAGCAGGAAGGCGGCAGCGGATTGGAACTGCACGTGGAGCCGCCGGTAGACCCGGATGCGACGAGGTTCGGGTAGAAGAGTGCGTGAGTGCGTTAGTGCGTTAGTGGTGTTTCGGGGTATCGATGGAGGCGCGGAGGCCGGCGAGCATCCGGCCGATCTCGATGCAGAGGGCGTGCAGTGAATCATGGTCGTGCTCCTGTACGTAGCCCAGTTCCCGTGCCAGGTAGAGCTGGCTGCGTACTTCCGGGACCGAGCCGCGCGCGATCGAGAGGAACTGCCGCATCTCGGTCCGGCTGTAGCGGCCGAATCCTTCGGCGATGTTCGACATGACCGAGACGGCCGCGCGGCGGATCTGGTCTCGCAGGCCGTAGTCGCGGACGAAGGCGCCCTGGCTGGTGACACGATAGATGGCGACGGAGAGGTCGCGGGACTTCTGCCAGACGACGAGGTCCTCAAAACGCTTGACTCGCATACGATGGGATCAGGGGTTGCGGGACGGCGGATTGATCGAACGACCAAAGTAACCAGCGTGAACAACTCACGCACTAACGCACTCACGCACTAACGCACTTCAGTGGGCGGGGATGAGGGAGCGGTACCACCCCATCGCCTGGTGAGGGGATCATGGCAGGCTTGGCGCAGTTCCTGATCGGCCACGTGCTCGACGACCGGTACCGGCTGGAGTCGGTGCTGGGGCAGGGCGGCTTTGGCGTCGTCCTTCGCGCGACGGACCTGCGCGAGGAGCGCGAGGTCGCCGTGAAGGTGCTGGACGCGCCGCGCGGGATGACCCCCGCGCAGGTGGAGCGGCTGCGCCACCGCTTTCAGCGCGAGGCGGAGGTGGCCGCCCGCCTGCCGGAGCACCCCAACCTGGTGCGCGTGCTGGACTACGGCGCCACCGAGCGGCTGGACTACCTGGTGATGGAGCTGCTGCACGGCGAGAGCCTGCGCGAGCGGCTGGCGCGCACGGACGAGCCCGTGCCGCTCCGCCGTGCGCTGCGCATCCTGCGCGACGCGGCGCTGGGGGTGGCGGCGGGGCACGAGGCGGGGCTGGTGCACCGCGACCTCAAGCCCGCCAACATCTTCCTGGAGGGCGATCCCGGCCGGCCGACGGTGCGCATCCTGGACTTCGGGATCGCCAAGCTGCTGGACGAGGAGGAGGACGAGGAGACGCGCACCCACCTCACCCTTCCCGGCGAGTGGTTCGGCAGCGAGTTCTACTCGCCGCCGGAGCACCTGCGCCGCGAGCCCGTGACCCGCGCCTCCGACGTCTACTCGCTGGGTGTGGTCGGCTTCGAGCTGCTGACGCGCACGCGGCTGTTCACCGCGCGCGACCACGACCGCCGCCGCAACGGCCTCCCCGTCCCCATCCCTTCGCTGGCGGCGCGCAACGCGCGCATTCCGCGCGAGGTGGAGCGCATCGTCCGCAAGGCGCTGGCGGATGACCCCGCGGACCGCTTCGAGGACGCGGGCGAGCTGGCGGCGGAGCTGCACCGCGCCCTCCAGGGGCTGCGCCGCGCCGCGGACCTGGCCGGCGACGCCACGGCCGCCGCGGCCGCCGGCGGCACCGTGCTGCTGGACGGCCAGGACGCGACGGCGGCGGCGTCGGAGGCCACCCTTCCCGGCGCGACGACCAGCGGGCGCCGCGCGGTGGACCAGGACGCCACCGGGCTGGAGCGTGAGCTGGAGCGGCTGCGCATCAAGAAGCTGCGCAAGCGGGCGCTCCAGGCGGCGGCGCTCACCGCGCTGGCGTTCGGGGGCATCGCGGGCGGCTACGGCATCGCCGCCATGCGCGAGGCGAGCGGCACGGTGCAGCAGGTGACGCCGCCGCGCGTGCTGACCGCGGCGGAGGAGAACGAGGAGGGGCTGCGCCGCTTCCGCGCCGGCGAGTACCAGGAGGCGCTGGAGCACTTCGACCGGGCGCTGCAGAAGGCGCCGGGGCAGGCGGAGTACATGAACAACCGCGCCTACACCCTGCTGCGCGCCGGCCGCACGGACGAGGCGCTGGCGGAGCTGCAGGAGGTGATCGCCCAGCACCCGGGGCGCGAGGTGGCGTACAGCAACCTGGCGGAGGCGCAGCTGGCCAAGGGCGACACCGCCGGCGCCATCACCACCATGCAGGCGCTGCTCGCGATCGGTCCATCCCCCGCCCGCCGGGACGAGGCGGAGACGCTGCTGGCCCGCCTGGGCGCGGACCGCTGGGACACGGCGGAGTGGGAAGAGACGCAGGACCCCCCGGCCGACGTCCCCGACGAGCCCGAGCTGCCGTGGGACGGCTGGACGGTGCCGGACGTGGGGACGTCGGTCGACACGACGTACACGGACGGCGGGATGACGATCACCGAGCGCGCGTGGGGCGGCGGCGCCGGAATCGCCCGCAGCCGCGTCCGCGACCGCGACGGCCGCTGGCGGGACACGCTGTACCTGAATCCCTCGCCGCGGGACACGCTGCGGATCGGCTGGCCGTGAGGGTGATGGAGTGATGGAGTGATGGAGTGATGGAGTGATGGAGTGATGGAGTGATGGA
>DATAAG010000656.1:0-1731 GCA_036260235.1 Longimicrobium sp. | reverse complement strand
CGCCGATCCTGTAGGACGAAAGACGTCTCGCACGAATCTCTCGTCCCCATCAACCTCCCCCAGGGGTTTTTGGGGGAGGTGGGCGAGTCATGCGAGCCCGGAGGGGGCGCGGCGGCTCGCACCGGACCTTTCCATTCAGCGAGGCGCCCGACGGACCTTGCGGACCGCTCACGGCCTCCGCGCCGACCGAAGAATCTGTACGCTGGGCGGCAGGATCTCACGGTCACGGTGAGTTCCCCGGACTACGTCCGGGGCGGGGCTCGGAGCGAGAGGCGGGAGATTCTTCGGTCGCGCCACACGCTCCGTGCTCATCCGTAGGTTCGTTGCGGGCGCTCCCTCAGAATGACAGGTGTTTTTCCGGATCTGGTATGAGGCCCCGTTCGTTTTGAGCACCGCATGATGGCGATCCCGGATCAGCCGCTCGTGCGCGGCGGCATGATCCGCCCTACCTCTTCCACGCAGACCTCCTCGAACGGCCGCTTCTGCTCCAGCGCCAGCGTCTGGATCTGCCGGAGACCGTCGATCGTCTCCGTGGGGATGGTTCCTCCCCGCTCGGTGCGGAGCCAGAGCTCCTGGAAGTGCAGGGGGTGGCGCCGCGGGCTGGGGTCGCCCACGTAGAAGGGAAAGGGGACGGTCTTGCCGCCAAAGTCGCACGGAATGGTCAGCTTCTTCATGGCTGCCTCGGGGGTTCAGGCCGGAGCGGGGATGGTCACGTTCATCCCGGCGATCTGCGCGAGCATCTGGTAGAAGCAGTGGTCCAGGCGTCCGGCGTGGCGCAGGTCCTGCTCGAGCGCCCCGTACTGGATGGTCTCGTGCTCCTGCCCGTCGGTGGTCACCCGCTCCCGGCGGACGGCGAGGACGTAGACCTCCTCCCGCGTGTGCGGCGCCCGCACCGCGCGCGCCAGCGCCTCCAGGATGCGCTGGCGGTCCGCGAAGTCCGTCCGCTCCTCGCGTCCCAGCGCCACCAGCAGGCTCCCGACGGCGTACGCCGCCGCGGGACTGGCGGAGGCGGCGCCTTCGTCCAGCTGGGCGAGCAGGCCGTCCAGGTACCTGCCCTCGATGCGCCGGAACTGCGCGGTGGCCAGCAGGGCGGAGTCCTGCACGTACACCACGTCGCGCATGGCCGCCTGCAGGGCGGCGACCACGCGGGGGGTGACGGTGCGCAGGTAGGCCAGCGCACCCAGCGCGGCGCGCCGGGCGTTCCAGCTGGGAGACGCGGCCGCGCGCAGGAGCTGCGGCTCCGCGAGCCGCGGGTGCACGCGCGCGGCGAAGGTGGTGGGGCTGGTTTCCGCGGCCGCGGCCACCAGCGCGGCCAGGACCGCCCCGTCCGGGTCCCGCGGATCGGAGAGCGCCCGGTCCATCCGCGCCAGCAGGCCGTCCAGGAGCTCCGGGTGGCCGTCCACCAGCGCCGCCCCCACCGCCACGGCGGCGTCGTGGTCGCTCCCCCACCCGGTGTCGCGCGTGGCGGCGATCACCGCCTCCAGCAGCGTCGCCGGCGCGTCCTCCGCGGGAACGCACGCCGCCAGGCGCTCCAGCACCTCCGCCGGCGGCAGCCGCTTCCACAGGCGCACCAGCCCGCTCGCCGCCGGGGCCGCGGTGGCCGGGTCGCGGGCCAGCTCCCCCAGGATCGCCTCCGCCCGCCGCGCCTCCTCGCCCAGGAAGGCGCCGCAGAGCCGGCCGCAGTCCACCAGGGTCTCCCCGTCGCCGCCGGCGCCGGTGGCGAGCGCCAGG
>DATAAG010000655.1:0-2833 GCA_036260235.1 Longimicrobium sp. | reverse complement strand
CCTCGGTGAAAGTGCGGTTGGCCAGCAGGATAACGAACAGGTCCTTCTCCCGATCGATCCAGATCGAAGTGCCCGTGAAGCCGGTGTGGCCGTACGCCCGCTCCGACAGGTAGCTCCCCGCCGAGCTGCGGGGCGCCGGCGTGTCCCACCCCAGCGCGCGGGTGCCGGCGTTCGGCTGGCGCCGGGTGAAGGAGGCCACCGTCCCCCGCTCCCAGATCCGCCGGGTGCCGTACGCCCCGCCGTTCAGCATCGCCTGCGCGAAGACGGACAGGTCCCACGCGGTGGAGAAGATCCCCGCGTGCCCCGCCACCCCGCCCAGCCGGTACGCGTTGCCGTCGTGCACCACGCCGCGCACCGCGTACGGCCGCTCGGACTCCACCGCCGTGGCCACCGCGCGGTCGCGCAGGTCCGCGGAAGGCAGGTAGAAGGTGCTCTGCATCCCCAGCGGACCGAAGACGCGGCGGGCCAGGAACCAGTCCATCGGCTCCCGCGCCGCCAGCCGCACCCCCTCCGCCAGCACGATCATCCCGAAGTCGCTGTAGACCACCCGCTCCCCGGGCGGCGTCTCCAGCTCCGTGCGGATCACCCGCCGCAGCGCCGCGTCGGACGAGGAGAGCGGGTACAGCCACGCGCCCGCCGGGAGCCCGGAGGTGTGCGTCAGCAGCTGGCGCACGGTCACGTCTCCCCGCCCGCCGCCGCGGAAGGTGGGCACGTAGCGGCGCAGCGGCGCGCCCAGCGCCATCCGCTCGTCGTCCACCAGCACCATCACCGCCGCCGTGGTGCCCACCACCTTGCTGAGCGAGGCGATGTCGAAGAGCGAGGTCCGCGCGTCCACCGGCACGCCGCCCACGCTCCCGTAGCCGCGCAGCTTCACCAGGCTCCCTCTCCGCCCGACCGCCACGGCCGCGGCGCTGAACACCCCGTCCGCGATCGCCCGGCGGACGACGGCGTCGATGGCGGCCAGCGTGTCCGCGCGCATCCCCACCGAGTCGGCCGCGGCGATGCGGAGCGTGCGCGCGGCCGGCCAGGCGACGCCTTCCGGCAGGCGCGGGGCGGGCGCCGCTCCCGTCAGCACCGCGGCGGCCGCGCGCTGCGCCTCCGCCCCCGTCCCGCGCGCCAGGACGATGCTCTGCGCCCGCGGCGCGGCGGCGTCCACCGCGGGAAAGAAGTCGATCCAGACGATGCGGCGGGCAAGGGTGTCCCGCCGCAGCTCCGCCAGCCGCGCCGCGGGGAGCGCGGCGCGCGCGGCCGAGTCCGGCTGCGGCAGCGCCGCGACCACGCGCTCCGCCAGCACCGGCCGCCGCTCCGGGAAGGCCGCGGCCACCACGCAGTCCGCGTGCGTCCCGGCGAAGGGGACGCGCGGCGGCACCAGCGGCCCCCGGCGGGGGACGCGGTCGGTCTGCAGGTGCGTGAGCCCCGGGATCGCCGCCAGCAGCGTGGCGGAGAGCGGCGCCGCCTCGACCCCGCGCGCCGTCACCAGCACCGTCTGGCGGCAGTTGCGCAGCAGCTCGCGCGGGGCGGTGCCCAGCACCGTCAGCGCCGCCCGGTGGGCGGCGGCCGCGAGGGTGTCAGCGCCCTCCGGCCCCTCCCGCGCCGCCTCCTTCGCCTGCGCCGGGTCCGCCCGCGCCGAGTCCCCCCGCGTCCCCAGCCCCAGCCGCTCCTTCACGGCGAAGATGCGGCCCACGGAGGCGTCGATCATCTCCCGCGGAATGCGGCCGGTCTCCACCGCCAGGACGACGGCGTTGATGGCGGCCCGCGCGTCCTCCACCCCCACCAGCAGGTCCGCGCCCGCCGCCACCGCCCGCACCGCCGCCTCGCCCGGGCCGTGGCGGCGCACCAGCGGCGCCGGCGGGGCCAGGTCCTCGATCACCAGCCCGTCGAACCCCAGGTCGCGCCGCAGCACGCCCGTGACGAAGACCGGGTTGTCGGGAAGGGGCACGGAGTCGCGCGTGAGCGAGGGGACGGCCACGGAGGCGGGCTTGACCCCGTGGATGCCGCGCCGCAGCAGGGTGCGCAGCAGGTCCAGCTGCAGCGCCTCCGCCGCGGCACGGTCCCAGGGGAGCACGCGGACGGAGGTGTCCGCCGGCTCCGGTCCCGGCGACAGCGCCCGCACCGCCACGGCCACCCCGTCCTCCGCCAGCTCCCCCGCGAAGTGCGCGAACGCCTGCTCCGCCCGCGGCCCGACAGGGCCCGGAAGGGCGGTCGCGTGCGGAAAGGAGGGGGCGGAAAGGAGGCCGAAGTTGATGCCCAGCCGCCGCGCCTCCTCCCCCACCCGCTGCGCCACGCGGTCCACCCCCGCCTCGTCCAGCGCGCCCAGCGCGGCGGGGGGCGGCATCTCCTCCGCGCCGTCCAGGGTGCCGCCGGGGCCGCGGTCCAGGTCCGCGATCACCAGCAGCGGCCGCCGCGCCGTCCGCTGCAGCAGGGCGATGCGCCGCGCGGCGACCTGCGCGGAGCCGGGGAGGAGCCGCACCCCGCCCAGCTCCTCGGCCGCCACGCGGTTGGCCAGCAGCGTGTCCTGCGCCGGCCGCGCGTCCGCGCCCACGTACAGCGCGGGCGCCACCATCTGCGCCACCTTCTCGCGCAACGGCATGCGCGCCACCCGCTCGCGCGCCCAAGGCGAGGTCTCGTCACGGCAGCCGGCGAGCGCCAGCACCCCCAGCAGGAGCACCGGCACGGCGCGGAGCGGGAACACGGAAACGGAGTGGGGTACGACGGGCAACGGTCCGGGCGCGGCGGGTTTCGTTTTCCATGGGCGGCGGGCCGCCATCTCGCGGCGAGCAGGCGCAGGAAACGGACCGGGCAGGTGAGGCAGCGCTGGTGCAGGGCGTGGCCG
>DATAAG010000654.1:0-11799 GCA_036260235.1 Longimicrobium sp. | reverse complement strand
TCCGCCAGGTTGGCCGCGAACGACTGCGTGGCCACCAGCGCGGCCACGCCCAGGGTGATGGAGGAAAGGAAGAGGAGGAGCCGCCGCCGCGCGAAGCGGCTCTCGCGCCACGAAAGGGCCAGCAGGGGGCGCAGGCTCACGCGGCGCCCCGCTCGTCGCTCACCACGGCGCCGTCCGCCAGGCGGATGATGCGGCGGGCGCGGCCGGCCAGCTCCAGGTCGTGGGTCACCAGCACCAGCGTCGTGCCCAGCTCGCGGTTCAGCTCCATCATCAGCTCGATGATGCGCGCGCCGGTGGCGGCATCCAGGTTGCCGGTCGGCTCGTCCGCGAAGAGGATGGAGGGGCGGTGGATGAAGGCGCGGGCCAGCGCCACCCGCTGCTGCTCGCCGCCGGAGAGCTGGGCAGGGTAGTGGTGGCCGCGCCCGCCCAGCCCCACGCGCTCCAGCAGCTCGTCCGCGCGCGCCGCGCCGCCGCCGTTGCCGGCCAGGTCCAGCGGCACCGCCACGTTCTCGCGGGCGGTGAGGGTGGGGATGAGCTGAAAGGACTGGAAGACGAAGCCGATCTTCTCGCGCCGCAGGCGCGCGCGGGCGTCTTCCGAGAGCGCGCCCAGGTCCGCGCCGTCCAGCAGCACGCGGCCGCCGGTGGGGCGGTCCAGGCCGGCCAGCAGCCCCAGCAGCGTGGTCTTGCCGCTGCCGCTGGGGCCCACGATGGCCACCGCCTCGCCGGGCTGGACCGTAAAGCTTACGTTCCGTAGCGCCGCCAGCGGACGTCCGCCGCTGCGGTAGGTTTTCTGGAGATCGTCCGCGATGAGCATCGTCACACCGTTCCCGCGCCGCGCCGGCCCGTGGTGGGCCCTGGCCCTGCCGTTCCTGATCTTCGGGTGCGGCTCCGCCGAAAGCAACCAGACCCCCGCCCGCGGCGGCGCCGCGGAGGCTGCCGCGGAGGAATCGTCATCCAGCGGTAATGAACGCGTGGTGATGTTCCTGGGCACCAGCCTCACGGACGGCTACGGCGTGGAGCGCGAGGACGCGTATCCCGCGATCATCCAGCAGAAGGTGGATTCCGCCGGCCTGCCGTGGGAGGTGGTGAACGCGGGGCTCAGCGGCGAGAAGAGCGCGGGCGCGCTGCAGCGGGTGCGCAGCTGGCTCATCCGGCAGCCGTTCGACGTGCTGGTGATCGAGACGGGCGCCAACGACATGCTGAACGGCGCCGACGTGGACACCATGCGCGCCAACATCCAGGCCATCATCGACACGGTGCGCGCGGCGCGGCCCGGCGCGCGGATCGTGCTGGCGGGAATGCTGGCCGCGCCCAACCTGGGGCCGGAGTACGTGGAGGACTTCAACCGCGCCTATCCGGAACTGGCGCGGGAGAACGACCTCACCTTCATCCCCTTCCTGCTGGAGGGCGTGGCGGCGAACTCGGCGATGAACCTGGCGGACGGCATCCACCCCAACGAGCAGGGCCACCGCGCCGTCGCCGCGACCGTGTGGAGAACCCTGGAGCCGGTGCTGCGGGGGCAGGCGGGGCAGGCGCCGGCGGGTGGTGGTTGAACGTCACAGAGCGCCGGCCCCGTGCCTGAGCGGCTAAAGCCGCCGCGCCGCCGCTACAGCTGCGGAAAGCCCGGCAAACTGCGCGGGGCTTCAACTGCCTGGGGGGCCCGCTTTGGTGCACGTCACCCGGCGCGCGGCAGGAGCGGTCCGCGCAGGCGGACATCACGTCGTCTTTGCCGCGGTTTCAATTCAATCGCCGGGGACTCGGTGCCGGCTTCACATCGCCTCATCACGACCAGACGATGCCGCAGTCCACGCACGGTCCCGCCTGGGAGCTCTGGCGGCAGGATGACAACGGCAACCGCTTCCTGGTCGCGCGCTTCGGGAGCGCTGACGCCGCCGAGGCGGAGCAGCGGCGGTTCGAGGCGCTGGGGCACAAGCAGACGTACTGGGTGGAGAGGGTCGACCCCTTGGCACCAGAGTACTGAAACTGTACGTTCCATACAGTGATTTTCACCATTGGGAGGATGACCATGCGCGCTACGTATCCAGGCATCAAGCCTTCCGTCGGGACGGGATCCCTGGACCGCGAGCAGGTGCGTGCCGTGCTCGCGGAGATCATGAACGCGGAAGGCTCGTCAGCTAGCCAGGCAGCCGATGACGAACCCATGGACAGGGTGATGCTACGCGCGCGGTTGCTGGCGGCAGAGCGCGTACGGCAGAGCTCCTTGCGCACGGTAGCCCGCGAGATCGGGATGGGGGATGAAGCGCTGCGGAAGTTTCTCGGCGGCACGTCCCCGTACCGCCACCGCCGGCTGCGCGAGTGGTACCTGCATCAGACCGGAGAAGAGAGCACCTCCGTCGGGGGCTGAGCGACGGGGCAGCCGGAGGCAGGTATTCTGAACGCGCACCCCTCACCTCCTGCTTGATGCCGCAATACGACGATCACGTCTTCATCAACTGCCCGTTCGACCGTGAGTACCAGCCGATCGTCGAGGCACTGGTCTTTGCCGTCCACGACTGCGGATTCGTCGCCCGCTCTTCCCTGGAGGCCACTGACGGCGCGGAGGTCCGCATCGAGAAGATCTACCGCATCATCGGCGAGTGCCGTGTCGGCATCCACGACATCTCCCGCATCGAGCCCGATTCCCGGTCCGGCTTCCCCCGGTTCAACATGCCGCTGGAGCTGGGGCTCTTCCTTGGCGCAAGGCGCTACGGCTCGGGACGCCAGAAGAGAAAGGCCTGTCTGATCCTGGAGCGTGAACCGTTCGACTCCCAGAAGTACTGCTCCGATATCGCCGGACAGGACGTTCGATCGCATTACGGCAATCCTCAACTCGCCATCGGCGCGGTCCGCTCTACGCTGGCGAGCCTGAGAGGGTGTTGCCAAACCGCCACGAACGAGCGTTGTCTTTCTGAGGGAGCGCCACACGGAAACCGCGTACGCACAACCGCTTGCGCGCGACCGAAGGATCTTCTCTCCGTCACCCGGGGCTGGCTTCCGCGGTACCAAGCCAGTCCCTCGGCTCTGCCGGCAAGATCCTTCGGTCGGCGCCAGAGTGCGGTGTGAACGCCAGGGCAGGCGCGGCGCCTCCCTCAGGAAGACAAGCTCGGGTGCGGTTTGGCAACCCCCTCTGAGGAGAGGGAGCGCAGTCCTGCCGGGGGAGATGCACATCATCGAGCGGTACGCCGCCTTTCGCTCGCAACTGCCCTCGATCTGCGCGAAGTTTCGGCTCCGGGAAGACGAACTGTCGTTCTTTGACTATGGCACAATGGTTTCCGAGTGGCTGTCATTGGCGAGGGAGATCGGGAAAGCCGGAGGGATGAGGCCGACCGACCCCATCAGGTAGCGCCAGATCCGGCAGCCCTCGCGGAAGACTCCTTCCATCAGCCAACACTCCCCCCGCTCGAACAGTCCCCACCGCTCCGCCGGAGCCAATTGCCATGTGCGCGTTTAAAGTGTACATTGTGAACAAGTGGACGCCGAAACCGGCATCCGCGCTCACGCACCTGGCGGACAGAGGGAGACGATGGAGCCACCGCGGAGATTACGGAAGTTGTTCGCGAACATGGCCCCCAAGGACGGGGAGAGCCTGCGCGCGCTCATGGCGGAGCTGGCCCGGGAGGGCGAGACCGCGAGCCAGTCGGAGCAGCGGCTCATTCCGCAGCTGCGCGCGGCGGTCGCCGAGCGGGTGGAGCGCACCTCGCTGCGCAGCGCGGCCCGCGAGATCGGCATGTCGCCCACGGGACTCAAGAAGTTCCTGGACGGCAACATGCCGTACACCAAGACCATCCACCGGCTGCGCGCCTGGTACGTGCACCACGCCGCCGACCGGCAGGAGGAGACCTCCGGCGAGGCCGCCTTCTCCGCGTTCGGGGTGCTGGTGCACGACCTGCCCCCCGGCACGCAGTCGCAGACGGTGGAGGCGATGCTGCACTGCATCGAGCAGGGCTACCTCACCACCCGGCGCCCGGTTCCCGCGTGGGTAAGGCAGCTGCGCCAGCACTACGGCGTCCCGCCGCGCGACTGAGATCGAGTCCGGAAAAAGCACTGATGTTCTCACGCAGAGCAGCAGAGAAGCAGAGGAACGGCCATCGCTCCTCTGCTGCTCCGCGTGAAACCGTCTTTTCCTACGACGGGCCTTCGGTCGTCTGGATCGGCTGGGGGTCGGCGGCGCGCAGGCGGCGCAGGTAGGCGCGAATGCGGTTGGCGTTGGCGCCCGCGTCGCCGCGGCCCACGCGCGACTTGCTGCGCACGTCCACCCGCGCGATCCCCGACGCGGAGGTCACGCGCACCACCACGTCGTCCTTGAAGCCCATCCACGGCGTGGTGGCCGTCGCCTCGATGCGCCCGTCGCGGCGGCTCTGGTCCACGATTTCCCACCCCATGTCGCGCGCCGTCCGCAGCGCCAGCGAAAAGGCACTGTCCACCGGCATCGCCATCATCAGCGGCCGCAGGTCCGGGTACGCCTGCCGCTGCACCGCCGCCACGGAATCGCCCGCGTACTCCACCGGGTTGGGCGCGTCCTTCCGCAGCGGCGCGACGGCCACGAACACGGGCGGGTTCTGCACGTCGGTGGTGATGTCGTGGATCCCCGGGTACTGCCGCGCGTCCTGGCGCCAGCTCCAGGGGAGGAAGACGGTCAGCGCCCCCAGCACCAGCCCCGCCCCCGCCAGCAGCCGCCCGCGCCCGCGCGACAGCAGCAGCCCCAGCAGCGAGATGACCGCGGCCGCGATGCCCACGTGGGCCGCGCGCTCCATCAGCGTGAAGCTGGTGCGAAAGTGCCACCAGCCGAACCGCGTGCCGGGGCCGGTGAGGAAGAGGAGGAGGAGCGCGATCAGCCCCAGCACCAGCCCCAGGATGCCGAGCAGGTGCGGGCGCCGCGGGACGCGTTCAACGTGGATCTCGGCCATCGGTCTGTCTTCTCCGGGTGCGATACTTCCTCCAGGCGATGGGCAGCAGGCTCATCAGCCCCAGCAGCGCCAGCGCCACCAACGTTTCCGCGCCCACCAGGTCGCCGGCGGACTCGATCTCCGCCAGCGACTGCCCCAGGTTGGCGAAGACGAACGACCCCGGGGTGATGCCGATGGCCGTCGCCACGAAGTAGGTGCGCACGGACACCGGGGTGAACGCGGGCACCATGTTCATCAGCCAGAAGGGAAAGACGGGGACCAGGCGGACGAACAGGATGTAGCTGAACGCGTCCTTCTCGAACCCCCGCGCCAGCTTCTGCAGCCGCGGCCCCATCCGCTGGCGCGCCGCGTCCGCGAACAGGTAGCGCGCCGCCAGGAACGCCAGCGTGGCGCCGAAGGTGGCGCCCACCACCACCACCACCGTTCCCACCCATCGCCCGAAGAGCAGCCCCGCCGCCAGCGTGAGCAGCGTGGCCACGGGAAAGCTGAGCGCCGTCGCCACGATGTACGCCGCCGTCGCGCCGACGAGCATCGGCAGGTAGTTGCGGCGGGTGAACTCCAGCAGCTCCGCGCGGTGCGCCTTGAGCGTCTCGAAGTCCAGGCTGCCGCCCAGGCGGATGAAGGCGAGCAGCGCGCCCAGCATCACCACCGCCAGCGCCACCTTCTTCCAGTCGAGGCCGCCGCGAGGTGCCTGAGCCAGCACCTCGTCCTCGTGCAGATCCAGGTCGTGCAGATCCACGTCGTGCAGATCCGCTTCGCGCGGATCCGCGCCGTCCGCCGGGATGGGCACCCCGTTCACCCGGCCGCGGGGCGGGAGAGGTCCACCGGGCCGCGCGACGCCGCGGGCGAGGCGGGCTGCTGCACGGAGTCCGCCTGCAGCAGCTCGAACATCCGCGCGCCCAGGGTGGAAAGCTCGCGCACGCTGGCGGCCACGCTCTCCAGCGACGCCAGCTGCTGCTCCGTCGCGGCGGCCGTCTCTTCCGCGGCGGCGGCGTTCTGCTCGCTGATCTCCGTGGCGCGCGTGACCGCGTCGGCGATCATTTCGTTCTGCGCCTGCGCGTCGTCCATCAGTGCGCTCACGGTGGCGATCTCCTCGCGCAGCTGGGCCACCTGGGTGATGCTCTCGCGCAGCGCCACGGTGGCCCGGTCCGCGCCCCCCGCGCCCTCGCTGATGTCCGCCCGCGCCCCGGCGATCGCCTCGGCCACGCGGGCGATCTCGCCGCGCACCTGCTCCACCAGGTCGCCGATGCGCTCGGCGCTGGCGGCGCTGCTCTCCGCCAGCTTGCGCACCTCGTCCGCCACCACGGCGAAGCCGCGGCCGTACTCCCCGGCGCGGGCGGCCTCGATGGCCGCGTTCAGCGCCAGCAGGTTGGTCTGCTCCGCCACCTCGCGGATGGTGTCGCTGATGGAGCCGATCTCGCCGCTGCGCTCGCGCAGGGAGCTCACCTCGTCCGCCACCGTCCCCAGCCGCGTGGCGCCCTCCTTCACCCGCGCCACCAGCAGCTCCACGTCGGCGCCGGCGCCACGCGAGCGCTCCAGCGTCTGGCCGCCGAAGCGGTCGGCGCTGGCCAGCCGCCGCGCGATCTCCACGCTGCTCTCGCGCAGCATGGCGATGCTGGCGGCCACGCTGCGGTAGTCCTCCGTCTGCCGCATGCTGCCTTCGCTCACCTCCTGCACCGCCATGGTCACGCTCTCGCCGGTGACGCGCAGCTCGGCGGCCACGGTGTCCACCTCGCGCGCCAGCGCCGTCAGCTCCTCGGCGCTGATGCGCACGCGGTCGTCTACGCGGCGCAGGTGCAGCGCCATCCCCAGCTGCCGCTGCAGGCGGGCCAGGTAGTCCAGGTGCCCGTCCTCGAACGGCTCGCCCCCCGCGCGCTCCAGCCAGAGCGCCGCCTCCACGGAATCGCCGTACAGCAATGGGTAGACGAGCAGGTGCGGCGGCACCTCCGCCCGGCCGCCGTCCAGCACCCGCTCGATCTGCCGCGGGTCGCCGGCGCCGGCGTCGCCGCCCATCTGCACCGGCAGGCCGGCGTCGTCCAGCGCCCACACGCTGGCGGCGGCCAGGTCGAAGTCCGCGTGCAGCGCGTCCACGGCCTGGCGGCTCACCTCGTCCACGCTCTTGGCCTGCAGCAGCGCCAGCGAGATCTCCTGCGCGCGGCGGTCCAGCCGCCCCGTGTCGAACAGGTTGTAGCGCACGATGGCGTACGCGAACGCCATCGGCATCACCACCCAGAACAGGGCGTACAGCGGCAGCCCGGGAAGCACCTCGCTCCGCAGCGCGTCGCCGATCCCCGGAACGGCGGAGAGCCACCCCGGCCCCATCCCCAGCGCGATCCCCGCGGCGGCCCAGGCCAGCTGCGTGCGCAGCCGCACGGAGCGCGTCTCCAGCATTCCCCAGGCGAAGAGGGCGATGGCGCCCAGGAAGGCGGCCAGGTCCAGCACGTCGTCGCGGATCACCCCGTCCAGCACCGCCGGAATCCCGTCCGCCCCGACCGCCGCGCCCAGCACGGACGCGAGCCAGAGGACCAGCATCAGCCCGTAGAGCGCGGCGAACGCGCCCAGCCAGCGCCCCACGCGCCGGGGAAAGGCCAGCGCGGCCGCGAAGTGCAGCAGCGACGGCGCGTGCAGGAATGCGCCCAGGGCGAAGATGGCGTAGCCCGGCGTGGGCCGCGGCTCGCCGCCGGTGACGACGGCGGCGGGCAGGTACAGCGCCCAGGAGCAGGCATGGATGAGGAAGGCCGGACCCGCCGGCACGCGGCTGGCGCGGCCGTACGCCCACCAGCCCACGAGGAGGAAGAGGTAGCCGATGGCGCCGTACGCCGCCGCCCCCAGCCCGCGCTGCGTGTCCGCGGCGGTGGTGACGGCGTAGATGGAGAGGACGACCAGCGCCAGGACGGTGACCCCGGCCAGCCCTCTTGCGGCGGCGTTGAAGAAGCGTTTCATGATGGAGTCCGGCGAGCGGGAGACGTGCGCAATCTAATCCCGGCGGCGGCAGTGGAAAGGTTACAGGGGACAGGTTACAGGTTACGGCCTGCACATCCAGCGACGGGAGTGGGGATGACGACGGAGAGCAGCGAACGGCACCACCGGGCGGCGGAGGCGGACCGGCGGGTGGTGCCGGTGGGGATCGTGACGGTGAGCGACTCGCGGACGGAGGAGACGGACACCAACGGCATCTGGCTGCGCCAGGCCGTCCAGTCGGCCGGGCACACGGTGGAGGGATACCGCCTGATCCGCGACGAGCCGGGCGAGGTGGAAGACGCGCTGCGGGTGATGGCCTTCAGCCCGGCAAGGGCGATCATCTTCAACGGCGGCACCGGCATCGCCCCCCGGGACACCACCTACGACGTGCTGGTGCGGCACATCGAGCGGCCCATCCCCGGGTTCGGCGAGCTGTTCCGCATGCTCAGCTGGGAGCAGGTGGGCGCCGCCGCCATGCTTTCGCGCGCCATGGCGGGGCTGTACCGCGGCCGCGTGGTCTTCTCGCTCCCCGGCTCGCCGGCGGCCGTGCGGCTGGCGTGGGAGCGGCTGATCGAGCCGGAGCTCCGCCACATGGCCTGGCTCGTCGCCCCCGAGCCGGCGCCGCCGCCGATAGACCAGCCCGCGCATGAAGGCGAGCCCCGCGCCTGAGCGGGTGAACCCGCCGCAACGACCGCGGAAAGCCCCACTGCGCGGGGCTTCAACTGCCCGGAGCCTGCGCGCCGGCAGGTACTCTCCCCGAAGTCTACACCCCCTCCCGCTCGGTTTGCGGGAGGGCGGTGGTGCGCTCTCAGGCGCCGCCGGGGGCGGGCCCTACCACCCCGGCGGCAGGTCCTCCACCTCGTCGACATCCGACAGCTCCTCCAGCAGCACGGGATCGACGCCCGCCGCGCGGAATCGCTCCAGCGTGGCCGTGAGCACGTCCGGGGTGCTCCACGGCACGCCGGAGAAGATGCCGTCGATCATCCCCCGCAGGCCCAGCAGGTAGTATCCCCCGTCCCGCGCCGGCCCGAGGACCGCCGGATGCGCATCCAGCGCGTCGAAGGCGCGGCGGAGCAGGGCGGTCGTCAGGTGCGGCAGGTCCGATCCCACGATCACCACCCGGTCCATGCCGTCATCGAACGCCCGCGCGAACGCGTCCCGCATCCGCTCCCCCAGGTCGCCACTCTCCGCCTGCGGCAGGTAGGCGGGGCCGTCGCCGAGCCATTCGCGCACGGCGGCACCGGTATCCGCCGGCGTGTAGTGGATGCGCACCTCCACGCCGTCCCTTGCGAGCGACCGCACTTCCGCCAGCGTGTGTTCCGCCAGGCGCGTGTAGACGCGCAGCGCGCCCTCCGCGCCCAGCGCCGCGGCCAGCCGCGTCTTCACCCGGCCAGGCTCCGGCGCGCGCACGAACACCAGCACTGCCGGCCGGGGCGTTGCCGGTGGCTTGCTCCGTGCAGAGCGGCCGGGATCGTCAGCGGAGCGGGAACCCTGAAACGTCACGCGGGATGCCGAGCAACGAAGAGGGGAGCCGGTGGAGCCTGGCGGGGGTGGCGGCGGCCTCCGCCGGGCTGGTGCTGCTGGCGTGGAGGATGGACGCCGCCCGGCATCGCGAGTCGGAGAAGATGCTGCATCGCCGCACGGTGGAGCTGCTGCTGAACGTCCTTACCGCCGGCGACCCCGTGACGGCGCGGCACAGCCGCCGCGTGGCGGACCTGAGCTACGCGCTGGCGCAGGCGGCGGGAATGCGCGGGCAGGAACTGCGCACCCTGCGCGTGGCCGCGCTGCTGCACGACATGGGAAAGATCGACGACCGCTTCTTTCACATCGTCCACTCGCGCCGCCCCCTCACGAAAGCGCAGAAGGCGGAGATCAAGAACCACCCGCACGAGAGCGCGCACATCCTGGAGCCGCTGGAGGCGGAGCACCCGGGGCTGATGGAGATCGTCTCCTCGCACCACGAGTGCTGGGACGGCAGCGGCTACCCGCACGGGATGAGCGAGACGGAGATCCCGCTGGGTGCCCGCGTGATCGCCATGGCGGACGCGTTCGACGCCATGACGCAGCCGCGCAAGTACCGCGACGCCATGCCCGTGGACCGCGCGCTCGCCGAGCTGCGGAAGGGCTCCGGCTCCCAGTTCGATCCCGACCTGGTGGAGCTCGCCGAGTCCACCGGCGTACGCGCCGCCTGGGACGCCATCGTCCAGCGCGACCTGTTCGCGGAGCGCTGCGCGCTCGAAGGCGTCACGGAAGAACACGCTGCGGAGGAAGCGCCGGCGGGCGCCTCCTGAAGCACACCATTACTTAACCGTTATTTACTTAGACCTGTCTGTTAGTGAAGTGGCGTTCACAAACCGGTCGGATGGTCGATGAACGTCCACTCCAGCCCGAACTTCTCCTCCAGGTGCCGCCCGACCGCGCGCACGCCGAAGGTTTCCGTGGCGTAGTGGCCGCCCAGCAGCAGGTTCACGCCGCCCTCCTCCGCATCGAAGAAGTTGTGGTGCGCACCCTCGCCGCTGACGTAGGCGTCCAGCCCCTGCCGCGCAGCCCCCGCCACCTCGCCCCCCGCGCCGCCGGTGATCACGCCGACCGTGCGCACCCGCTCCGGTCCCCCGGGCACCATCTTCACCCGTCCGCCCAGCAGCGCGTCCAGCCGCGCGCACAGCGCCTCGCGGCGGATCTCGATCTCGCCCCAGACGCCCAGGGGGTAGCCCTTGAACTCGCCGAACGAGCCGCGGATCTCCACGCCCAGCTCGCGCGCCAGCAGCGCGTTGTTCCCCACCTCCGGGTGCACGTCCAGCGGCAGGTGCGCGGAATAGACCGCCAGGTCCGCGTCCAACAGCGCCTTCAGGCGGCGGTATCGGCGGCCGGTCACGGGCTGGTTGCCGTCCCAGAACAGGCCGTGGTGCACCAGCAGCAGGTCCGCGCCCGCGCGCACCGCCGCATCCACCGTGTGCTGCACCGCGTCCACCGCCACGGCAATGCGCCGCACCCCGGCGCGGCCGCTGTCCACCTGCAGCCCGTTCAGCGCGTTGGGGTAGTCGGGCACCTCGCGCACGCGCAGCCACGTGTCCAGGTACTCCGTCAGCGAGCGAAGGTCCACGGTTTGAACGGGTTGCGGGTGGTATCCACAAAATTGTGGAGAACTCGGGTGGAAAAGGGGGTGCAGATCCTGTGGAAAACAGCCAAGCCGTTGACGTGCAACGACTTGGCTGTCCACGTACAAGGTGTGGATAAACCCTAGCCTTCGACGAAGTTCTCCACACCCGGGGGGGCGGGCAGGTCCACGCGCGAGGGGATCAGGGCGGACGCCTCGGTGCCGTCCAGCATCTGGATCTGCCCGTTGAAGCGCGCGCCAGCCTCCAGCTGCAGGTGCTGGTTGCGAGCGCGGATGTTCCCCTCGATGTCGCAGGTGGCCTGCAGCTCCAGCCGGCTTTCCGCCACCACGGTGCCGCGCACGCGCCCGCCGATCACCGCGTCCTGCGTAAGCACGTCGCCCACCACCTCGCCGGTCTTGCCGATGATCACCGTCTTGCCGGCGCGCACCGTGCCCTCGATGCGGCCCTCCACGCGCACGGTTCCATCGGTGGTCAGGTCGCCCACGATGTGCGTCCCGGGGCCGATCAGCGACATGGAGGCTTCACCCGGCAGCGCCGCCGCCACGCGGTCGGCGCTCTTCTTTCCACCCAGCATCGTGTCTTCAGTTCGGGTTGTGGATCAGGGTGCTCGGGTCCACCGGCCGCCCGTCCTTGCGGATCTCGAAGTGCAGGTGCGGCGCCGTGGACACCCACGTGCTCCCGCTGAGCGCGATCACGCTCCCCGCGGGCACCCGCTCCCGCGCCGTCACCAGCAGCGACGACGCGTGCGCGTACAGCGACTCGTAGCCGTCCGGGTGCGCGATGCGCACGAAGCGGCCGTAGACGCTGTCCTC
>DATAAG010000653.1:0-15168 GCA_036260235.1 Longimicrobium sp. | reverse complement strand
CTCCCCCTCTCCGCACGCAGTTTGTGCGGGGAGGGGGCCGCGGGGAGGGGCCCCACGGGCGCACTCACGCCACATCGGTCCGCTCCTCCGCGTGCGCCATCCGCGCGCACGCCTCGCCCGCCAGCGGCACCACCTGCGGCGCGCCGGCGTCCGGGCCGGGTCCGGGGTGGCGGACGATCTCCACGGGCCAGCCGTAGACGCGCTCCACCGTCTCGCGCGTCAGCACCTGCGCGGGCGTCCCCTCCGCCGCCACGCGGCCACGGTCCAGCAGCACCAGCCGGTCCGCGTAGCGCGCGGCCAGGTTCAGGTTGTGGGTCACCAGCAGCACCGTCTTTCCCGCGTGGCCCAGGTCGCGCAGCAGCTCGAAGATCGCCATCTCGTGCGCCACGTCGAGCGCCGCGGTGGGCTCGTCCAGCGCCAGGGTGGGCGCCTCCTGCGCCAGCGCCCGCGCCACCCGCGCCCGCTGCCGCTCGCCGCCGGAGAGCGTGGCGATCGGCCGCGCGGCCAGGCCCAGCACGTCGCAGCGGCGCATCGCCTCCTCCACCGCGCGGCGGTCCTCCTCCCGCTCGCGGCGCCAGGGGCCCAGGTGCGGATAGCGCCCCATCGCCACCAGCTCGCGGACGCTCATCGGAAAGACGGACTCCTCCCCCTGCGGCACCACGCCCACCGCGCGCGCCATCTCCTCCCGCCCCCACGCCGCCACCGGCCGCCCGGCGAACTCCACCGATCCCGCGGAGGGCGCCAGCACGCCCAGCAGCAGCCGCAGCAGCGTGGACTTGCCCGAGCCGTTGGGCCCCAGCACCGCCGTCGCCGCGCCGGCGGGGATCGCCAGCGACAGGTCGAAGACGGCGGGATGGGGGGACTCCGGATACCGGTACGTGAGCCCGGCGCAGCGCCATCCGCTCACACGCCCCTCCTGCGCAGCAGCCACAGAAAGAACGGCACCCCCACGAACGCCGTCACCACGCCGATCGGCAGCTCCGCCGGCGCGGCGACCGTCCGCGCCAGCGCGTCCGCCAGCACCAGGAAGGTGGCGCCCAGCAGCACGGAGGCGGGGAGGAGGAAGCGGTGGTCCGCCCCCCACAGCATCCGCGCCACGTGGGGAACGACCAGGCCCACGAAGCCGATCACCCCGCTCACCGCCACCGACGCCGCCGTCAGCAGCGAGGCCGTGCCGTACGCGGCCAGCTTCACCCGCTCCGTGCGCACGCCCAGGTACGCGGCCGTCTCCTCGCCCGTGGCCAGCAGGTTCAGCGGGCGCGCGAGCGCCATCAGGAGCGCCAGCGCGGGGAGCGTGGCCCCCGCCAGCACGCCGATCTCGCGCCAGGTGGCGCCGCTGAAGCTCCCCATCATCCAGAAGAGGGCGGAGCGGAACGACTCCATGTCGGCAAAGGTGAGCACCAGCAGGATGCAGGCGTTGAAGAACGCGCCCGTCACCACGCCGGAAAGGAGGAGGACGCGCGTGTCCAGGGCGCGCCCCGCGGAGGCCGCCAGCCGCAGGACGATCACCACGGCCAGCACCGCGCCGGCGAACGCCGCCCCCGCCACCCCCGCGCCGGAGACGTGCGCCCCCGCCAGCACGATCGCGGCGACGGCCGCCACCGCCGCGCCGCCGGAGACGCCCAGGACGTACGGCTCCGCCAGCGGGTTGCGCAGCAGCGCCTGGAAGACGGCGCCGCTGGCCGCCAGCCCGCCCCCCGCCAGCGCGGCCAGCACCACGCGCGGCAGCCGCAGCCGCCGCAGGATCGCCACGTTCACGGGATCGCCGATGCCGCGCAGGCCAACCGCATGGGCCCGGGGATCGGCGAGACGGCGCGGCGGAGACGGGGATCACCCGCCCCTCGCGAAAGGCGCGCAGGTCGCGCCAGCCGGGGCGCCCCGCCAGCTGGCGGACGCGCGCCGCCCCGTCGTCGCCGGAGGGGACCAGGATCACCTCCGGCTGGCGGCGCACCAGATCCTCCATCGACACGTACTGCGGCTGGCCGCGGACGTCCGGGAACGTCGTGCGCCCGCCGGCGGCCTCGATCAGCTGCACCGTGAAGGTCCACGGACCGGCGGTCATCAGCGGCTCGTCGGAGATCACGTAGAAGGTGCTCCGCGCCGGCCGCCCGGCCACGGAGGCGCGCACGGCGTCGAGTTGCGCGCGGACGGCCGCCGCGACGGAATCCGCCGCGGCAGTGCGTCCCGTCACCTCTCCCAGGATGCGGAGGGTGCGGAAGACGTCCGTCGTGTCCTCGGTACGCACGGCGAAGAAGGGGATGCCCAGCTCGCGCAGCCGGTCGCGCACCGGGTTGGCGCCCGCGGAAGCCCAGCCGATCACCAGGTCCGGGCGCAGCGCCACGATCTTCTCCAGGCTGGGGTCCAGCCCCCCGCCCACGGAGGGCACCGCGTCCGCGCCCAGCCCCGCGTCGTAGTCGTTGCGCCCGGCCAGCTGCGGCAGCGCGCCGATGGCCACCAGCGTCTCCGTGGCGTTGGGCGCCAGCGAGACGATGCGCCGCGCCGGCCCGGAAAGGCGCAGCGTGTCGCCCGCGTCGTCCACCACCCGCACGGCGGCGGACGTGGTGGCGGATGCGCGCGCCTCGCCCTCGCCGCCGCACGCGGCCAGTGCCGGCAGCAGCGCCGCGAGGAGGGCCGCGCGCGCGGCGCGGCGGCGGGGAAGGATGCGGATGGACGACAAAAAGCCCGTTCCTTCGGCGGATGCACGCGGAAGGGACGGGCACGAATGGCGCGGACGGGCACGCGAGGGGGCGTGCTGCCGATCCGGCGAAACGATGGCCCCGCTCCCCTCCCGCGAGGGGTTTGCTGATCGCGGGAGCAGAGGGGCCGCGTCTCCTGGCTCGAGGCGGTCGCCGCTCGCCTTCCCGGGCTGCTGTGCCCAGTGGCCAAAGTGAGCGGGACGGGGCCGGCGAGTTCGCCGGGCCTCTTACAGTGGCGGGGCCGCGCCGGATTCACACCGGCTTCCGTGAGGCCCCCCTGCTTCTATGTCGACTGCCAAGGTAGCGGCGCCGCGCGGCGATGTAAAGTGCGGCGCGTGGATGGGCGGAGGATCAGTACGGCGGCTCGGCGGGGCCGTCATAGCCGCACTCGCCCAGGCGCGGCGAGTTCACCAGCGCGAGCGGATCGCCGTACTCCTCGTGCGGATGAGACGCGGTGTGCTCGTCGCAGCGCACCGCCGCGTCCTCCCCTTCGTACAGGCACTCCAGGCACAGGTGGGTGGCCGGCTGGTCGCACTCGGCGCAGGTCAGGGCGGGCATCTCGTTGCGCGCCATCAGCACGATGGGGTGCTTCGTCAGCGGCTTGCCGGTGCGGGTGTCCACCGCCTTCACCAGCGTCACCGTCTCCGTGCCGAAGTCGTAGATGTGCGTCAGCTCGGTCCCGGGCTGAAGTGCGTCCTGCGCCTTGCGCGCCATGCCGATCTTCTCCCCGCCCCACCCGCCGCGGCTGAACTGGCTCATGTGCCCGCAGCACTCCAGCCAGATGGCGCGCAGGTAGTCGTCCAGCTTCTGCAGCGGGGCGGAGCCGCGCATCTCCAGGTGCAGCCAGAAGTCTCCGTTGTGCGCGTTCTGCACCTGCAGGTGGATCAGCGTCTCGGCAGCCCCCGGCTTGTCGTTCGCCGCGCGGATGGCGGCCTTGCGCCCATCGCACGATCGCAGGTGGCGCGACATGCCGCCGCGGGTGGCGCGCTTGCCGCACCAGGCGCACGCGCCCTCGGTCTTGACGTCTTCGCTCATCGATCCGCCGGCTGAAGGTTGTTTACTCCGGGTACTTTCACGCCCAAGATAGCCAGGCCTCCGCGGTGCGGCCAGAGGTGTGCGGAAGGGACGATGCGAACCGTCGATGCCGTGAAGCGGACGCAGCCTTCGCGGCAGGCGATTGATGCCCCTTGCGAATCTAGACCGGGAAACGCAGCGCCCCGCGCCGGAGCGACTGAAGCCGCCGCTGGAAATTCGCAAAGTCCGCCTGCGCGGGCTGCATCGCTGCCTCAGGACCGTGGTGGCGAGTTCCGGTGGAAGCAGTTACCGGATTTGTTTCGCAATGAGCATAAACCGCCGCAACGACTGCGCACCGTCCGGCTTCGCGGACACCAGCGGCGCGTGCACCGCGAGGTGGGCCCATCAGCAGGATGGTTCGGCGGAGCAGACGAGATTACGGAACCGGCGGGAGGGGGACGATGAAGCTGTGGATCGATGCGGACGCGGCGCCGCGCGACGTGAAGGAGATCGTGTACCGCGCGGCGCGGCGGCTGGAGCTGCAGACGGTGCTGGTGGCGAACCAGCGGATGCCGGTGCCGCCGGGGAACCCGTTCGTGAGCGCGATTCGGGTGGAGGGAGGGCCGGACGTGGCGGACCGCTACATCGCCGAGCACGCGGAGCCCGGCGACGTGGCGGTGACGGCGGACATTCCGCTGGCGGCGGCGCTGGTGGAGAAGCGGGTGCTGGTGATCGACCCCCGCGGCGAGGAGTACACGGCGGACAACGTGGCGGAGCGGCTCTCTGTCCGCGACTTCATGGACGGCCTGCGCGGCGCGGGCGTGGAGACCGGCGGCGCGCGCCCCTACGGCCCGAAGGACAAGCAGGCCTTCGCCGGCGCGCTGGACCGCGTGCTCACCCGCGCGCTGCGGACGCGGTGAGGCGAGCCAGGGATCGCGATCGAAATCGACGCCGAGGGAAGGATCGGAATCGCGCCGGGGAAAGTGATTGAGATCGCGGCGGGGAAAGCGATTGAGATCGCGGCATCGCGGCTACACCGTCACGCTGTCCGCCTTCGCGGACACGGGAACCGCCGCCATCTCGCCGGCCGGCACCCTGCAGGTGAAGCCCGTTCGGCGAGCGCAAGCGAGCCGAGACGGGGCTTCTCGCTTTCCCAGCGGCGGGTTTACCCGCTCAGGGAGGGTGGCGTACGCACTACCTTGCCCGCGTCAGCGTTCCCTGCGCGGTAAGATCGCTGCCGTCCATCCGCCAGTCGTAGCGCAGCGCGCCGTCCCCGGTGGGCGTGAGGGTGATGATCCCCTGGTCCACGCAGCTCCCGTAGGTGATGTCCTCCCGCACCTCCAGCCGCCCACCCTCGGCGCTGCGGAAGAGCAGCACGCCGCCGCACTCCAGCGACGGGTAGGAGATCGTCCCGATCTGCTCCACCGGCCCGCCGACGATGGTGGCGTCGATGGTCCACTCCCCCGGCTGGTCGGACTGCGTCCCCACGCCCACCCACCGGCCGATGAACTGCGGCGGCACGGGCGCTCCGCCCCCGCCCATCCCCGCAGCGCACCCCGCGAGCGCCAGCACCGCGCCCGCCATCACCAGCATCCGTCGCATCATCCCGCCTCCATCATCAAAGGGTGAACGAGGCCCGTCACCTTCGCACCTTCGCACCTTCGCACCTTCGCACCTTCGCACTTTCGCACTACGCCAGCACCCGCAGCTTCCCGGGAAAGATCCCGATCTCCAGCTCGCGCGCGTCCTCGGCGATCACCTCGCCGTCGGCGTGGACGGGGAGCGGGTCGGGGCTGGTGACGCGCACGCGGCGGGCGTGGTGCATCCGCACGCAGCGCGCGCGCACGTGCGTCCCGCGCATCACGCGGGGCAGGAAGCCGAGGATGCCCAGCGTCCCCAGCCCGTCGGCCACGCACACGTCCAGCACGCCGTCGTCGATGCGGGCCTCGGGGCAGATCCAGAACCCGCCCCCGTGGCGCCCGCCGTTGCCCACGGTCACCAGCGTCATCGGCCCGTCGGCCACGGTCTCGCCGTCCAGCTCCACCCGGATGTGCGGCGGACGGAAGGTGCGCAGGACGCGTCCCAGCGCGTGCAGGTACATCGCGACCCCGCGAAAGCGGCGGCGGCGGTCCACCTCGATCCCCACCTGCGCGTCCAGGCCGATCCCCACGCCGTTGCTGAACCACTCGCACCCCACGCGGCCCACGTCCACCGGGCGCGGCTCCGCGGCCGCCATCCGCCGCACCGCCCACGCCGGGTCGCCCGCGATCCCCGCCAGCAGCGCGAAGTCGTTGCCGCTCCCCACGCCCACGATCCCCAGCGGCACGGACGGGCCGCCGTCCGCGGCGCGCATCAGCCCGTTGACCACCTCGTGCACGGTGCCGTCGCCGCCCACGGCGACCACGGCCGGCCACCCCTCCCGCGCCGCCGCCTCCGCCAGCTCGGCGGCGTGCCCGCGGCGTTCGGTCTGCACCAGCGACCACTGCGCGCCGGCCTGCGCCAGCTCGTGCTCCACCACGGCACGCACGCGCGCCGCGGCGCCGCGCCCGGCGACGGGGTTCAGGATGACGTAGTAGCGGTCGAGGGGCATCGGGGGGATGCGGAAGGCGAGGCGGGGGGACCGCGGGAGGCCACAGCGCAGCAGGATGGCCGCGCGTGCGCCCCGACGCAAGGATCACGTTCGGGGCGCCGTCCTGCGGGGAGCGATCGGACGATGGAGAATCAGTCCGGCGCAAACGCCTTCCGCAGCACTTCCTGGACGTGGTCGGCCACCGGAAACGCAGCGAACTCGTAATTCGACAGCACGATCAGCGTGACGCCGAGCGACGGGTACATCCGGAAGTCCGCGCTCACGCCGGCGAACGAGCCGCTGTGGCCGATGCTCGGGATCCCGTCCTGCTCCACCACCTCGAACCCCATGCCGTACGCCCACCGGCTCGTTCCATCCTGTGCGATCTCGATCGCGGGGGCGGTGAGCAGCCGCGTCGTCTCCGCGTCCAGCAGCCGGTGGCCCAGCAGCGCGTTCGCGAAGAGAAGCAGGTCGCCCGCGGTCGTGTAGTGGTTGCCGGACGGTCGGGCGCGGGCGGCGAGCCAGCGGACGTTCTCCACCAGCGGACCGCGCACGAGCGTCCCATCCAGGTCCGCGCGCGGCGTGTAGCCCCGGGCCAGGTGCGGCACCGGGGCCAGGTACTCCACCCCCGAGTGGAGCATCCCCGCGGGGTGAAAGACGTGGTCGCGCAGGTACCGGTCGTACGCCTTGCCGCTCACCCGCTCCACGATCACGCCCAGCAGGTCCACCCCCTCGTTGGTGTAGTCCATTCGCGCCAGCGGCGCGTACCCGGCACTGTCGGGAAGAAAGCGGGCGAAGCGCAGCTGCGCCCGCAGCAGCTCTTCCACGCTCCCGGCCTCGCGGACCGCCGCCTCGAACTCCGCGATGGTGTCCAGCTCGATGCCGGACGTGTGCGTCAGCAGGTGCCGGATGGTGGCCCGCCCGCCGATGTGCCGGGGATACTCGGGGATGAACCGGTCGATCCGATCGTCCAGCGACAGCCGCCCCTGCTGCAGCAGCTGCCCGATCGCCACCGCGGTGAACACCTTGCCCACCGAGGCGACGTGGAAGCGCGTGTCCAGGTGGTTCGCCACGCCGTGGCGCCGGTCCGCCTGGCCGTACGCGCCCTGGAAGAGCGGCATCCCATGATGCGCCAGCAGCACCACGCCGGAAAAGACGCCCGCTTCCGCCGCGCCGTCCAGGTACGCGTCCAGGTAGGCGGAGAGCTCCGCCGGGGCCAGCCGCGGCGGCACGGGGCGGCCGGGCGGGTTGCCGCCACGATCCAGCGGGTGGCGCGTGATGCGGTGCGGCGGTCCTTCCGTCAGGTGGAACTGGATGCCGATCAGCGCCCGGTTGGCGGTGGAGCGGAACCAGTACCACTCCGGCGCCGAGCCCGCATCCACCGCGTGGACGACCAGCGGCCCGTACTGGCGATGCACGTTCAGCCAGTACGCCGCGGCCGCCTCCGCCCCGCCCTGGCGCCGCAGAAAGGCGGTGTCGTACCGCGCCGCCGCGAACTCCCAGAGCGCCGCGAAGTCGCCGCCGTTCAGCACGGAGAGGAATTCCGGCACCAGCCGCCCCGCCGGCGTAGCCGGGAGCGCCGCCGGCGCGGCGCCCGGCTGCGCACTCGCGGGCTCCGCCCGCAGGACTGCCCCGCCCAGCAGGCACGTGACGAGCGGCAGCAGCCGGAGCGCGCCCCGGCAGGGAATCATCCGGGCATGCGAAGGTTTTTCGCACACCGGGGCGTGATGCAGCGGCGGTCTTGCTGACATGTTTCGATCAGCGAGGTGAGGGAGAGATGGGGAGGGTGCGCCGAGCCGACGCATCCACCACCCGCCGGACTGCCTGGGCGGAGGCGGGTTCGCCGGAGAGCGCGCGATTTGCCGCGGCCGCGACCCGGCGGAGCTCGTCCGCCGTGGTGCTCTGCGCGGCGAGCGCCTGCAGGTGGCGCTCCCGGGCGCCCGCGCTGGAAGGGGCGGCGGCCTGCTCCAGCGCCGCGTCGAAGCCGTCGCGGGCGCGGGCGCGCCGCACGCGGGCCGCGACGTCCACGCCGGATTCCCGCACCACCTGCGGCAGGATCCGGCGCACCCATGCGTCGGCGGCCGCGTCCAGGGCGGCGGGCTTCCCGTCGATCCAGTACGAGAGGGTGGGACGGCCGTCCGGGCCCGCGGCGGTGAGCAGGCGCCGCTCGCGCCCGCCGCGCGCCTCGTGCAGGAACACGCCCGCGCCCGGCCCGGCAAGGACGAAGGACCGGTCCCCTTCCCCGATGCTCACGGGATCGACGAAGAGGCCGTGAAGGCAGCCGCCCTCCCGCGCCACGAGGGCTTCGTACGAGTGCAGGCGGCCGTTGATGCGCTCGTGCGTCAGCGCCCCGCCGACCGCGCGCGGCGGCGGGCTGCCGCAGGTCCAGGTGAGCGGCACCCCCAGCACCGAATCCGCCGCGAAGGCGGAGCGATCGACGGATTCCGGCGCCGGGATCACGGGCTCCGGCCGCAGCAGGGCGAGGGGGAGCACGATCAGCAGGGCGCAGCCGGCGAGCCCCGCCGCCGCCCGGCGCCGCAGCGACGCGCGGGGAACGTCCGAGGCGAGCACCCGGAGCAGCCGTCCCTCCAGCTCGTTGCTCCGCGCGGCGCCCAGCGGCACCGCGAAGGCCGTGCGCGAGTCCGGGCGCAGCGAGCGCGCCATGTCCAGCAGCGCCTGCGCGTAGCGCGTGGGCCGCGCGCCGGCGGCGAGGACGCGGTCGTCGCAAGCGTGCTCGCGCTCGCGCAGCATCCGCCGGATGGCCAGGTGCACCAGCGGGTTGAACCAGAAGGCCGCCCGCGCCAGCTCCGCCAGCAGGAGCGTGAGCGCGTCGTGCCGGCGGACGTGCTCCAGCTCGTGCAGCAGCACGAACCGGCGGCGCTCCCCGGCCCAGGCGTCCGCCCCGGCGGGAAGGACGACCACCGGGTAGACGATCCCCCAGGTGACGGGGACGTCGAAGCCGCTGCCGCAGAGAAGGCGGACGGGGCGGCGGAGCCCCAGCTCGCAGGCCGCGCGCTGCGCCAGCGCCAGCCAGCGTCCGTCCAGCACCGTGCCCGATCGTGCCGCCGCGCGCGACATCATGAGCATTCCCCCGCCCAGCCGGCCCAGCACCAGCAGCACGCCGGCGAGCCAGATCGCGGCCAGCGCACCCTGCACCCCCCACCCTGCCGCGGCCGCCGCCGCTCCGTCGCGGAGCGCGGCTCCACTCCGGAGAGCGAGCTCGCGCTCCCCCGGCGATCCCGCCGCAGGGATGGGCGCCGCGGCCGTCGCGTCCAGCACGCCCACGACCGGGTCCAGCCGGACGGGGAGGGACGGCATCCATCCCGGCAGCGTCCAGGCCAGCAGCGGAATGCCCAGCTGGGCGAGCAGCGCCCCCACCCACACGGCGTGGCGCAGCGACGCGGAACGGCGGCGGAGCGCCCGGGCCAGCAGGAAGGCGGCGAGCAGCACCACGCTTCCCCGCACCGCGAAGCCGATGACGGCGGCCGGCACGCCGCCCGCGAGCGCCGCGTGGTCCATGGCTACTTTCCCTCCTCCCTGGCGCGCTCGATGTACGCCTGGAGCGCGCGGATCTCCGCGTCGGTGGGCGGGGCCGTGTCCAGGCTGAGGAAGGCGCTGAGCGCCTGCGCCCGCGACCCGCCGAAGAAGGCGCGCACCACCTGCCGCAGCGCGGAGGCGGCGGCCGGCTGCGGCGGGGCGGCGGCGAAGTACACGTACCGCGGGCCATCCTCGCGATGATCGAGGAATCCCTTCGCCTCCAGGATGCTCAGGTGCTTGCGGACGGAGGAATATCCCGGCGGGTCCGGCATCCCCGCCTGCACCTGGGCGGCCGTTGCCTCGCCCAGGCGGTGGATGACCTCCAGGATCTCCGATTCGCGGCGGCTGAGCACCCGTGCGCGCGGGTCGTGCATGCGGAAGGAGGCGGGAAGGTGTGCGAAGGTTCTTCGCACAAGCTACCGAGCGGACCCCGCCGGGTCAAGCGCGACGATTGCACACGCCCGTGCACCCGGGCCCCGGAGTGCGGCGGAGCGTACCCTCGGTTAAGTTCACCCCATCACCCCATCACCCCATCACCCCATCACCCCATCACCCGTTCACCGTTGGGATACCTCTTCGTCGCCATCGCCGCCGCGCTGTGGGGCCTGCTGGGGCCGGTCACGCGCATCGCGCTGCGCGAAGGGGTGGGCGCCGTGGAGGTGGCGTTCTGGCGCGCGCTGCTGGCCGCCGGGATCTTCGCCGTGCACGCGGCCGCCATCCGCCGCGTCCGCATCGACCGGCGGGACCTGCCGAGCGTGGCCGCCTTCGGCGTGGTGGGAGTGGCGGGGCTGCTGGTGTCGTTCTCGCGCGCGGTGGAGGAGGGCGGCGCCGCGCTGGCCGCCATCCTCCTCTACACGGCGCCGGTGTGGGTGGCGCTGCTCTCCGCGCTCTTCCTGGGCGAGCGGCTCACCCGGCGCACGCTGCTGGCGCTGGGGGTGGCGACGGCCGGGGTGGCGGGGATCGCCCTCGCCAGCGGGGGCGGGGCCGTGCGCCTCACCCCGGCCGCCCTGGCGTGGGGGCTGGCGTCGGGGTTCGCGTACGCGCTGTACTACCTGTTCGGCAAGCGCTACTTCGGCCGCTACCCCACCGCCACGCTCTTCATCCACGCCCTTCCCGTGGGCGCGCTGGCGATGCTGCCGCTGGTGGACTTCCGTCCCAAGACGGCGGCGGCGTGGGGGGCGATGGCGTTCGTGGCCGTCGTCCCCACCTACCTCGCCTACATCTTCTACAGCGCCGGGCTGCGCCGCGTGCAGGCCACCCGCGCCGCGACCGTGGCCACGGTGGAGCCGGTGGTGGCGGCGGCCGCCGCGTACGCCATGTGGGGCGAGCGACTGAGCCCCGCCGGCTACGCCTTCGCCGCCGTCGTCCTGCTCGGCGTCCTGCTCATGGTCGGCGGCGACGGCCCACGTCCGCTCGCGGAAGAGCCGCCGCACGGGTGATGGGACGAACACCCTTGACGCGGGTGCGGCAATGAAATCTTTCCTCAACGCGAGGAGAAGATATGAACGCGATAACCGAGCGGCGGCCTTCGGGTACGCCGCCTTTGTACGGCGCGGGCGCTCCCTCCTAAGGCTAAGAAAGTCGCCTCGAGAGAAGCCCTGCCACGTCCGCAACAAACCGAATTTCTGACGTGATGGAAGGCGCCCCGCGTCTACAGGCGCTGAATGGAAAAGGCCGGTGCGATCCGCCGCGCCCCCTCCGGGCTCGCATTACTCGCCCACCTCCCCCAAAAACCCCTGGGGGAGGTTGATGGGGACGAGCGATTCGTGCGAGACGTCTTTCGTCCCACAGGGTAGGCGCAGCAGTTAAGGACTCAGAATGACGGGTGTTTTTCCGGATCTGGTATCACCCTGGTCACCAACAACTGGACCGACTTCCGGCCGATGCTGGAGCGGCAGGAGGTGCATCCCGGGATCGTCGTCATCCTTCCCGGCGTGCGGCGCGAGCGGCAGATCGAGCTGTTCACGGCCACCCTGAACGCAATCCGCGAGCACGATCCGCCGCTCGACATGATCAACACTGTGCTGGAGAGAGACCAGGAAGGCACGGTGGTGATGTTTCCGCTGCTGCCCGTGTCCCGGGTGCGCTCCTACATCTCGCGGCGGACGGCGGCGGCCCAGTCGCGGACGCGGGCGGCGGCGCCCTGAGGGCGTCCGGGGAGGTAGACCTCGGCGATGGTGCGGCTCCACGTCTTCAGCACGGGGCGCTGCCCGTCTTTCCGCCGGAGCACGCGCCTGCTGCCGGCGGAGGCGCGTCCGATGCGGGCGCGGATCTCCTGCACGGACACGCCGCGGTCCAGCCGGTCCACGAACGCCGCGCGCAGCCCCGCGATCGCCTCGTCCGTGAACTGCGCCGGGTGCTGCAGGTTGTACGTGGCGACGGTCAGGAAGTGCTCCGCCAGCAGCACGGGATCGTCCGCCTCCCACGCGATGAGCATCCCCAGCTGCTCCCAGCACGTCAGCCCGTCCACCCGCGGCGCACCGCACTCGGGACAGGTGGATCGATCGGCATCCGCCTGCCCGTTCATCATTCGACCGCGGGTGAGCGCAGTGCCTGCAGCCGCCGCATGGCCTGGATGCCGAGGACCGGACCGATGGCGAGCAGGCCGAACGCCAGCGGCCACCCGCCGGCCGCGCGCAGGTGCGGGACGGCGGCGATGCTGGTGGTGGTGAGGAGAAAGCCGAGCGCCGTCTGCAGGGTGAGCGCGGTGCCCACGGCGTGCACCGGCGCCACCTCCGTCACCAGCGCACTGAACTGCGCGGAATCCGCCACCACGGAGAAGCCCCACACCACCGCGACGGCCACGACCAGCCACGCCGGCGCGCGCATCATCCACCCGATCACCAGCGCGCAGGCGCCGCTCACCGCCATCGCGCCGATGGCGATGCGCTCGCGCCCCAGCCGGTCCGCCCACCGCCCCGCCAGCACCGAGCCCACCCCGCCCGCCGCGATCATCGCGAATCCCACCACCCCCGCCCGCGCCTCCGCCGCCAGCTCCGGCGCGCCGCGGGCGGCGAAGAAGTCCGCGAAGAAGAGGCTGACGAAGGTCCACGCGGCGTACAGCTCCCACATGTGCCCCAGGTAGCCGCCGATGGCCAGCCGCACCGGCCGGTTCCGCAGGACGTCACCGATCAGCCCCCAGGCGAACGGGCGCCGCGCGAAGGGGAACGGCCCCTCGCGGTAGCCGATCCCCACCAGCGCCGCGGCGAGCAGCGCGCCCGCGGACGAGGCCAGCACCACCTCCCGCCAGTCCAGCGAGGGAAAGGCCCGCAGCAGGTACGGCGTGGCCTTCCCCACCGTCAGCGCGCCGACCACGGTGCCGATCGCCAGGCCGCGCGCGGAGCGGAACCAGGTGGCCACCATCTTCATGGCGGGCGGGTACACGCCGGCCAGAAAGACGCCGGTCAGAAAGCGCAGCACCAGCGCGGCGCCGTATCCATCCGCCCCCACCAGCGCCGCGTTCGCCGCCGCCGCCAGGACCGCGCTGGCGGCGAAGTACGCGCGGCTGGGGAGCAGGTCCGCCAGGTTCAGCAGCGCCGCCACCGCCGTCCCGGCCACGAAGCCCAGCTGCACCACCCCCGTCAGCCACCCCGCCTGCGAGGCGGTGAGCGACCACAGTTCCGCCAGCCTCGGAGACGCCGCGCTGGCGCTGAACCACACCCCCATCCCCAGCAGCTCGGCGACGCCGATCAGCACCAGCGCGCGCCAGCGGTGCGGGTGCGCGTCGGCGGGGGGCGGGGCGGAAAGCTGGGTCACGGGCGGGATGCGGATGCGCCGCCGTCCAGCGCGCGCCGCAGCTCGCCGGCGACGGCGGCGAACGCCCGCGCGACGTCGCCGGGCGTGGCGCGGGGGTTCACGATGCAGGCGCGCAGCCAGAAGCGCCCCTCCAGCACCGTGCTGGAAAGGAAGGCCTCGCCCCCCAGCTGCACGCGCTGCAGCACCGTCCGGTTCAGCGCGTCCAGCGCATCGCCATCGTCCGCGAGGGCGGCGGGCGCGGCGCGAAAGCAGACCACGCCGAGCCCCTGCGGCTCCCAGAGGACGAAGTCCGGATCGCCGCGCACCCGCTCCGCCAGCCGCCGCGCCAGCGTGACGTCGTTCGCCACCAGCGCGCGGTAGCCTTCCACGCCGAAGTGGCGCATCGCCATCCACACCTTCAGGGCGCGGAACGGCCGCGTCTGCTCCATCCCGTACTCGCTGAGCCACGGCGGGCCCTGCACCCCGCGCTCGTCCGCGTCCGTGCGCAGGTACGGCGGAACCAGGCTGAACGCGTCGCGCATCGCCTGCGCGTCGCGGACGAGGACCAGCCCCGCGTCCACGGGGACGTACATCCACTTGTGCGGGTCGATGGCGACGCTGTCCGCCCGGGCGAGGGCCCGGAGCGCCGGCCGGAAGTCGTCGAGGAGGATGGCGGGCGCGCCGTACGCGCCGTCCACGTGCAGCCACACGCCGTGCCGCGCGCAGACGTCGGCGATCTCGTCCAGGGGATCGATGGCGCCGGTGTTCACCGTCCCCGCGCTGGCCACCACGGCCATGGGGATGCGGCCGGCGGCGGCGTCCTCCGCGAGCATCGCGTCCAGCGCGTCCGCGCGCATCCGCAGCGCGGAATCGCCGGGGACGGTGCGCAGGCTGTCGCTGCCAAGGCCCAGCAGCTCCACCGCCTTCTGGTTGCAGCCGTGCCCCTCCGCGCCCCTGTAGACGACGAGGCGCGGCAGGTCGCCGGACTGCACCCCGCGGGCGCGCACGTCCCACCCGCGCCGCGCGCAGGCCACGTGGCGCGCCACCGCCAGCGCGGTGAGCGCCGCCGCGGACCCGCCGCTCACCAGCAGCCCGTAGCCGTCCTCCGGAAAGCCGAGCAGTTGCCTGAACCAGCCGGTCACCTGGTGCTCCAGGTGCACCGCCGCGTGGTTGCCGCCCGCCACGCTGGGGTTCATCGCCGCCGCCAGCGCCGCGGCGAAGATCCCGACGGGCGCGGGCGGCGAGTTGACCCAGCCGTAGAAGCGCGGGTGCCCGTTGCCGAACGGGTACGGCGCCGCCTCGCGCGCGAACGCGTCGAGCACCACGTCCACCGGTTCGCCCTCCGCCGGGAGCGGCGCGGCACGGAAGGCGGCGGCGAGCTCCGCGGGGACGGGATCGAACACCGGGCGCGCCGGGAGCTCCGCCAGGTAGTCGGCGATGAGGTCGGCCACGCGGTAGCCGATCCGCCGCGTCTCCTCCACGCTCCAGGCGAACGGGGACGTGCCGCTGGGGATGCTCATCGTGCGGATGGGGATGCGGGGGAGGGATCGCCGGGCCGCCGCCGAATCAACAGCGTGCGCGGGCAGGGCACAAGAGGCCGCGGGCGCACGGATGGAC